>CAZTVJ010000375.1:0-4712 GCA_964616935.1 uncultured Acidimicrobiales bacterium
TGCAAGGTCGGTCAGTCAGGCTCGCTGCATGACCACCACCACGGCTTCCACCACGACCACCGCGACCGCCGTCGACCGCTTCCTCGGTGCCCTGCAGGCCGCTGATCTGCCCGGCGCCACCGACGTGTACAGCGCCGACGCCGCCCTCGACGCCACCGTGCCGGGATGGCGCTTCGCCGTGAACGGCGACGAGGCCGTCCGGGCTGAGTACGCCCGTTGGTTCGCCCACCCGGCGCAGCTGGAGGAGCTGCTCAGGCATGCGACCCCGAGCGGGGAGGTCGTCGAGTACACCATGACCTGGGTCGAGGACGGCGTGCCGCACGCCGCCCACCACGTCCACGTGCTCACGATCGCTCGCGACGTCGATCGCATCACGAGCGACCACTGCTGGTGCGGCGGTCGCTGGGCGGCTCCGCTGCTCGCCGAGATGGCCGCTGCCGCGCCCGCAGAGCAGGTGGCGGAGCAGGTGGCAGGCTGATGTGGCGATGACCATGTCCCCCCATCCGACCGGGCTGGCGCTGACCCCCCGACCCGTGGTCTCGTCGCTCGACGAGCTGCTGGCCGGAGTCACCTCCCGGGAGCCGTACCTGACGACGGACTCGAAGTCGGGCAACGCCTTCGAGCGCGTCGTCATCGACGGGGAACGCCTCATCGTGAAGTACGTCCATGTCGACGAGGACTTCACCATCCGCGGCCTCGGCGACCTCGGGCCCCGACCGCTGTTCGTCTGGCGAGCCGGCCTGATGGATCTTGCGCCAGACCTGATCGACCATGGGGTGGTCGGCGTGGCCGGCGGCCTCGGGCGCAACGGATGGGGCGCCGCGATCTTGATGCGCGACCTCTCGGCCGAGCTCGTGGCGTCCGGTGATCAGCCCCTCTCCATGGAGGAGCACCTCGCCCTCCTCGACCACTGCGCCGGGCTCAGCGCGCGGGCGTGGGGGTGGCGCGACGACATCGGACTGTTGCCCTACGGCACCCGCTGGCACTTCTTCGGCCCCGGCATGATCGAGGCGGAGCGCCAGCTCGGCTTCCCGACCGCCGTCCCACCGATCGCCGCCGAGGGCTGGGTGCGCTTCGCCGGCCGGGCACCGGCCGACGTCGCGGACGCGATCACCGCGATCCGCAACGACCCGACGCCGCTCGTGCGAGCGCTGAGCGACACACCGTCCACCTTCCTCCATGGCGACTGGAAGCTGGGCAACCTGGGCCACGCCACCGACGGCCGCACCGTGCTGATCGACTGGTCGTACCCCGGCGAGGGTCCGGCGTGCCACGAGCTGGCGTGGTACCTCGCCTTGAACGCGGCCCGCCTCCCCCAGACGAGGGAGGCGGCGATCGAGGCCTTCCGGTCGGCGCTCGAACGTCACGGCGTGGCGACGGACGCCTGGTGGGATCGCCAGCTGGCCCTGTGCCTGCTCGGAGCCGTCGTGCAGTTCGGCTGGGAGAAGGCCTTCGGCGACGACCGCGAGCTGCACTGGTGGTGCGACCGGGCCCGCGACGGCGTCGCCGAGCTGTGAGCAGGCCTGGCGCGGTGACCGCCGCCTACTCGGCGACGGGCACCGCATGGCAGGACGGCCCCGGCCGCATCTACGACCGGCTGGCAACGCTCCTCGTCGAGCGGGTACCGGCAGGAGCAGCGGGTCCTGCCCTCGACCTCGGCGCGGGCACCGGCGCCGCATCACGGGCCTTGCTGGCTCGGGGCCTCGACGTCGTGGCGCTCGACGTCGCGTTCGGCATGCTGGCGGTCGAGGGTGCGACGAGGGCTCCTGCGGTCGTTGCTGACGCGCTCGCGCTGCCCTTTCGGTCCGGCTCGTTCGGCGCCGTCGTCGCCGCGTTCTCCCTGAACCACCTGACGGCGCCGGCGGCCGCGCTGAGCGAAGCCCGTCGGGTGACCGAGGAGGGCGGCACGATCGTCGCGTCGGCCTACGCCGTCGACAACGACCACCCGGCCAAGCAGGCCACCGATCAGGCGGCCGCCGAGCTGGGTTGGGCCGCGCCGGGGTGGTACAGCGCCCTGCAGGCCGAGGCCATGCCCCTCCTGGCCACCCCGGACCGAGCCATGGCCGTCGCCGACACCGCCGGGCTGGTGGCCGCGGCGGAGGTCGTTCGAGTCTCGTTCCCCGAGCTCGGAGCGACGGAGCTCGTCGCCTGGCGTCTCGGGATGGCTCAACTCGCCCCGTTCGTCGCTGGGCTCTCTCCGGCCGAACGCGGCGGCCTCACGACCCGGGCGGTCCAGCTGCTCGGCGCGGCGCCGACCCTCGTGCTCTCGGTCGTGATGCTCTCGGCCACCGTGCCCTGAACGAGGCCAGACCCTCGTCGAGCCATCGCTGCATCGCCCCCTGATCGACGTCCGGCGTGCCGGAAGCGCCGGCGAGCAGCCGGGCAGCAGACTCCTGTGCGACCCGCCAGCACATCTCGCTCGCGGTGGCCACGGCGAGCTCGGCGGCGAGCCACCAGGCGTCGATGCCCGCCTGGTGGTCGGTACCGATCAGCACCCGTCGTGCCGCGTCGTCGTCGACCGGGTGGCCGAGCACGGCGGAGGCGACGAGATCCAGATGGTCGCCGAGCGCGCCGTAGCGCGCCGATCCCCGATGCGCCGCGTCAACCATCAGCTCGCGGGCCGCGGTGCCAGCCGCTTCGGCCGCACCCTCGCTCAGCAGCCGCCGACCTTCCAGCCACAGCACGCGCTGGTGGATGTGCCAGGCCATCGTGACGCCGGGTTCGAGGCCCGCCACCACCTCGGCCAGAAGATCGCCAGCGGCTCGGCCATCGCCAGCCCGCAACCGACCCTCGGCCAGGTCCAGGCGCGCGTGCGCCCTCGGTTCTTCGAACCCGACCCCGGTCGACAGCTCGAGCGCACGCCGGTTGTGCACGTCGGCGTCGCCCGGCCGGCCGGTCGCGCGGAGCAACCAGCCCCGAACGTTCTCGGCGATCGGGACGAACCGCAGACCCTGGTCGCCCAGGCGACGGGCGGCGCCGTCCAGCTCGCCGGCCGCCACGAAGGCGGGGCCCAACCGCCCGGCCAGCCCATGCGCCAGAGCCCGGGCGAACAGCCCGTGGAACACGGCGAAGGGATGCGTCGTGGCCGTCGTCGGGGCCAAGCTGCCCAGCGTGGCCACGGCCGCATCGAACGATCCTTGGTGGACGCGGAGCGAGGCCAGCCACACGTGGGCCACGCCCGGCTCGGGCGGGGCACCGAGCTCGGCCGCCTCCGTGAGGAACCGGTCGGCCTCCACCAGCTCGCCAGCCGCGTGACGGATGCGGCCGCCCAGGGCCAGTGCTCCGGCCCGCACCGCGGGGTCGACCGACCGTCGGATGGCTTCGTCGGCGCAGCGGCGGGCTTCGTCGTGGTCGCGGCGGTAGTACGCGATCCACCCGGCCAGCTCGAAGGCGTCGGCGCCGGCGTCAGGGCCGAGCACGGCGGCGATGTCGGCCGCCGCACCGGCGTGGTCCAGCCGCGCCATCCGCACCCGGGCGCGGGCCAGCCGCGCCGCCGGGTCGTCGGCCAGGGCGATCGCCTGGTCGAGCAGGTGCTGCGCGACATCGAGGTCGAATCGAGCGGCCGCCACCTCGGCACCGGCCAGCAGCGCCGCTGCCGCCGAGACGGTTTCGCCCGCCCGCTGCGCGTGGAAGGCCGTGTCGAGTGGTTGACGATCGTTCCTGGCACGCAGCGCCCGGGCCGCCTCCCGGTGGACGTAGGCCCGGCGCGCCGCCGGCATGTCGGCGGCCAGCGCTTCCCGGACGACATCATGGGTGAAGGCGAAGCCCTCGCCGCGCTCGACGACGAGGCCGGCCGCCGACGCCGTCTCCAAGTCGTCGAGGACGGCGAGGAACCCACGTCCGGAGCAGGCGGCGAGCAGGTCGACGTCCACGTCGAGCCCGAGGACGGCAGCGACGCGGATCGTCGCCGCCGCCTCGCCGAGAGCCGCCACGCGGACGCGCACCGCGTCGACCACGGTCGCGGGCAGCTCGCCACCGACGGCACGGGAAAGCTCGAGGAGGAAGAGCGGGTTGCCACCGCTGCGTTCGTGGAGTTCGGCAGCGCGCTCGGGCCCCAACAGCGTCGACGCCTCGGCGAGGTCCAGGGGTGCCAAGGGCAGGACGCGGCCCGGCAACGCGTGGTCGTTGCCGTGGCCCCGCCGGGTGGCCACCACCAGCAGGCCCTGCGCGCGCCGCAAGGCGAAGCGAAGCCACGCCACGGTGCTCGGCCCGGCCAGGTGAAGGTCCTCGATCATGAGCACCACGGGGGAGCCGGCGCCGGCGCGACCCACCACGTCGACGAGGGCGCCGAACAGGCGGGTCTGGCCGGCGACCGGATCCGCAAGGACGGTGGGCAATGGGCTGACGTCGTCTACCAGGCCGAGCAGCTCTTCCAGCAGACGCCGGTGCGGACCGAGCCGATGGTCGAGCTCGGTGGTGTCGAGCGAGGCGAACAGGGCGGCGAACGCGTCGAGCACGGGCTGGAGTGGGAGGTCCCGGCCAAGCTCGTCGCAGCGCCCCAGCAGCACCAGCGTGCCGCCGGACCGCAGGCGTGCAGCCCATGCCGCCATGAGAGCGCTCTTGCCGATGCCAGCCTCCCCCTCGACCACCACCCCACGGGCCGGCCCTCCTTCCACCATGGCCAGCTCGGCGTCGAGCACCGCCAGCTCCTCGGTGCGGCCCACCAGGTCGGCGGAGATGCCCGCCCCACGGTCGACACGTCCGTCGGCCGG
>CAZTVJ010000376.1:0-1972 GCA_964616935.1 uncultured Acidimicrobiales bacterium
AACCTGATGATCGCCCGCCGGCGACTGGCTGCAAGCGGTCTGGACAGACCCCGTTTCGGCTCCCCGGAGGCCGCAGTCGGGTGGTTCGGAGCCGTTCAGGCCCAGGAGTACCCGCTTGGTGGCGTACGCACCGGGCGAAGCGGACCTCGTGTGCGTGACGACGGTGCGCTACGCCGATCCCATCCGGCCGTGAGCCGAGGCGGCGCATCGCCCGTGCCAGACTGGCCCTCGTGAGCTCCGACGACGGCCTCCGCGAGGCATGCGGGGTCTTCGGGGTCTTCGCGCCGGGCAAGCCCGTCTCGCACCTGACCTACCTGGGGTTGTACGCGCTGCAGCACCGCGGGCAGGAGTCGGCCGGCATGGCGGTGGCCGACGGCGAGACGCTCACCGTGTTCAAGGACATGGGTCTCGTGCCCAACGTGTTCGACGATCGCACGCTGGTGGCGCTCAACGGCGACCTGGCCATCGGTCACACCCGCTACAGCACGACCGGGTCGAGCACGTGGCGCAACGCCCAACCGGTCTACCGGGACGCCGCTCATCACGAGTTCGCCCTCGGCCACAACGGCAACCTCACCAACACCGAGGAGCTGGCAGCGGATCTGGGGATGCTGCCCGGCATCCTGTCGAGCGACAGCGACGTGCTGGCCGAGCTGCTGGCCAACCACATCGCCCACCGGGGTGGCGACCTGGCCGATGCGCTGACCGCCGTGCTGCCCACCCTGGCCGGCGCCTTCTCGCTCGTGCTGCTCGACGGCCGCCATCTCTACGGCGTGCGGGACCCGAACGGCTTCCGGCCGCTTTGCCTCGGTCGGCTGGACGACGGGTGGGTGCTGGCCAGCGAGACCCCTGCGCTCGACATCGTCGGGGCCCGCTTGGTCCGAGAGCTCGAACCAGGCGAGGTCGTGGTGATCGACGCGGACGGGCCGCGCAGCTTCCATCCCTTCCCGGCCGAGCAGGTCGAGCCTCGGCTGTGCCTGTTCGAGTTCGTCTACTTCGCCCGCCCCGACGCGCAGCTCTACGGGCGCAACGTCGACGCGGCGCGGGTGCGGATGGGTGAGCAGCTCGCCGAGCAGGCGCCGCTCCCGGTCGACCACTTCACCCCGGCCCGCCCGGCCCTCGTCGTCCCCGTGCCCGAGAGCGGCGTGCCGGCGGCCCAGGGCTTCGCCCGGGCGAGCGGCGTGCCGTACGGCGACGGGTTGGTGAAGAACCGCTACATCGGTCGCACCTTCATCGCTCCCAGCCAGGAGCTGCGGACACGAGCCGTGCGGATGAAGCTGAACCCGCTGCGGGAGAACATCGAAGGCAAGCGGTTGGTGGTGGTGGACGACTCGATCGTGCGTGGCACCACGACGCGCGCCGTGGTGGGGATGCTCCGTGAGGCCGGCGCGGCCGAGGTGCACCTGCGGATCATGTCGCCGCCCTACCGCTGGCCCTGCTTCTACGGGATGGACACCGGCGACCCCGACGAGCTGCTGGCGTCCAAGCTGAGCGTCGAGGAGATCCGGTCCTTCGTCGGCGCCGACACGCTTGCGTACCTCGATCTCGACCGACTGCGCATCGCCACCGGCGTTGCTGGGGCACCCTTCTGCGACGCCTGCCTCACGGGCGACTACCCGGTGAAGGTGCCGACCAACCTCAGCAAGGCCGTCCTCGAGACCCATGGCTAGCGGCGGCTCCGCGTACGAGGCCTCGGGCGTCAGCCTCGAGGCCGCCGACGAGGTCGTAGCCCGCATCGGCCCCCATGCGCGGTCCACGTTCCGCCCCGAGGTGCTCTCCGACATCGGTGGCTTCGGCGGGCTCGTGGCCGTCCCGGCCGGCTACCGGGAACCGGTGCTCGTCAGCTCGACCGACGGGGTGGGCACGAAGCTGAAGGTGGCGGAGGCAGCCGGACGCTTCGACACCGTCGGCATCGACCTCGTCGCCATGTGCGTCGATGACATCGCCGTTCAGGGAGCAGACCCACTGTTCT
>CAZTVJ010000377.1:0-3502 GCA_964616935.1 uncultured Acidimicrobiales bacterium
TCGAAGCGCTGGTCGACGGCATCGAAGCGCTGGTCGACGGCATCGAAGCGCGCCTCGAGGGCATGTACGTCCGCCTTCGTGGCAAGGTCGGGCCAGTGGAGCGGGGGCAGGTGGGTCACGAGCGTTTCGGCTTCGTCCGGACCGAGCACCTCTTCGAGGCGTCGAAGCAACTGGAGACGAGCATGGTCATCGGTGGTCATCTTCCCCTCCTTGACAGGGTCTTGGCAACGATGGGGAAGTGCGGCTGAGCCTAGGGGACGGGTGCGCGAGGGTTCGGCGTCGAGAGCAACGCCGTCAGGTGCCGGCCAGCTCGGCCACCACCGGCGCGAAGGCGTCGACATCTTCGGCGCCCACGATGACGTAGCTGAAACCCCAACGCTGGCGGCGCTCGCGAAGGTCTTCGACGATCTGCCCGGGCGTACCGATCAGCGCGAACGGCGTGGACAAGATGTCCTCGACGGAGAACCCCACCATGGCGGCCACGCCTTCGGCCGCCCCACGGCGGTCGTTCGTCACGGAGACGAAGAACGAGCGGACGTTGAGCTCGAGGTCGGCGAATCGCCCGCCCGCCGCGTCGCGCACCCAGCCCAGCTTCTCGTCGACCGCCGAGGCGGACATCGTGGCGATGGCCTCCGCATCGACCGCGCCGGACCGCAGGGTGCCGTTGATGCCGACGATGTCGGCCTCGCGCGCCGCGATGGAGAGGACACGCTGGCCGCCGCCGCCGATGAGGATGGGCGGCCATGGCCGCTGCGCCGGTTTCGGCAGGCCGTCCAGCGCCGTCACGTTGTAGTGGGAGCCCTCGAAGGTGAAGGCACCCTCGGAGAAGAGGCCCTTCATCACGGCGACGCCCTCGACGAAGCGGTCGACGCGCACGCCCGGCGGGTCGTAGGGCATGCCGGCGGCGTCGTAGTCCGCGAGCATCCACCCAGCGCCGATGCCCACCTCGAGCCGCCCGTCGGACAGCAGATCGATGGTGGCCAGCTCTTTGGCCAGCACGACCGGGTGCTTGTAGTCGTTGTCGAAGACCAGCGTTCCCACACGCAGGTCGCTGGTGGCATCGGCGGCCGCCATCAGCGCCGGCACGGGTGCGAGCTGGTCACCGAAGTGGTCGGGCAGCGTCAGCGTGGAGTAGCCGTGGGCCTCGACCCGGCGGGCCAGCTCCACCCACGCCGACCGGTTCGGCGCGTTCGAGGCCTGGACGCCGAAGCGGAACGGTCGAGGGCTGGTCATGGGCCGACCCTACCCGCGGCGCTGCAAGCGGCTTCTCGGGTGCCAACCCTCGCGCGGGGGCCTTCGGTAGCCTGACCAGCACATGCGCGCGCTCCTTCGCCTCCTCGCGACCATCGTCGTGGCATCGATAGGTGTGACGGCCACCGTCGTCGCCATCACCCCGCAGGTGGCGCGGCTGGTCACCGCCAACGAGGCCGATGCAAGCGAGCTGCCCGAGTTCGATCCCCTCTCGCAGCGTTCGGTCATGTTCGATGCGGTCGGCAACGTGCTCGGCGTGTTCCAGGCCGAGAACCAGATCCCGGTGCGCTACGAGCAGATCCCTCAGGGCATGGTGGATGCGTTGCTGGCCGTGGAGGACGAGAGCTACTTCGAGCACAAGGGTGTGAACGCCAGGAGTCTGCTGCGGGCCGTCTTGGCCAACGTCTCGGCCGGGGAGGTGCGCCAGGGCGGGTCCACCATCACCCAGCAGCTCGTGAAGCTGAGCTTCCTCTCCTCGCGCCAGAACGCGAACCGCAAGCTGCTCGAGGCCGCCTATGCCGTGCAGCTCGAGAAGAAGCTCACCAAGGAGCAGATCCTCGAGCGGTACCTCAACATCGTCTTCTTCGGCAACGGCGCCTACGGCATCCAGGCCGCGGCCGAGATGTACTTCAACAAGAACGTCGACCAGCTCACGATGACGGAGGGGGCGTTCCTGGCGGGGCTCGTCCGTGCGCCCAGCCGCTACGACCCGTTCCGCTACCCCGACCGGTCGAAGGCTCGGCGCAAGCAAGCGCTCGAGCGCCTTGTCGCCGTCGGCAAGATGACACCGCTGGAGATGACGGCTGCCGATGCCGCTCCCCTTCCGGTCCGCCCCCAACGCGCCCGCAGCACCGGTAAGGCCGACACCTACTTCGCCGACCAGGTGAAGGAGCTGCTGCTCAACGAGACGAACATCCTCGGCGACGATCAGCAGGAGCGCTACAACGCCTTCTTCCGAGGTGGGCTGAAGATCTACACGACGCTCAACCCGGCGCTGCAGGTGGCGGCGGAGCAAGCTCGGGCTACCCAGATGCCCAGCACCGGCGGGCGCTTTGAGGCCGCCGTCGTCAGCCTCGACACCCAGACGGGTGCGGTGCGAGCGATGGTGGGTGGCCCCGGGTTCGCCCAGTTGGAGGTCAACCTGACCTTGGCGCCCCGCCAGACCGGTTCGAGCGTGAAGTTCATGATCCTGGCTGCCGCCGTCGAGGCGGGTGTGCAGGCCAACGACCTCATCGACGGCACGGCGCCGTGCACCCTGCCGAACCCGGGCGAGCCCAAGAAGCCCTTTGTGATCACCGACGCGGTGAGCGGTGGCGTCGGCCCGATCGACAACATGACGTGGCGCTCCATCAACTGCGCCTACGCGAAGCTGGCCCTCGGGCTCGGCCTCGAGCGGGTCACCGGCGTGATGAAGCGCATGGGCGTCACGAACAAGCTCCTGGCCGTGCCGGCGCTCGCGACGGGCGGCAACGAGATCTCACCGCTGGACATGGCCTCGGCCTTCACGGCCATCACCAACAGCGGCGTGCACCATGAGCCCTACTACATCGATCGCATCGAGGGCCCCGACGGCAAGGTGATCTACGAGAACCCGAAGGCCGGCACGCAGGTGCTGGACGCCAACGTTGCGGCCCAAGCAGCCGCGATCCTGAAGACACCCATCCTGCGCGGGACCGGGCGGCGGGCGCAGCTGGCCGGGGCCCGCCCGGCGGCCGGCAAGACGGGCACGCAGGACAGCAACACGAACGCCTGGTTCGTCGGTGGCACCCCGCAGTACACGACCGCCGTGTGGATGGGGAACTGGCGGAACAACATCGACAAGATGATCAGCATCCCGCAGTTCAAGGCCTTCCCGAAGGTGCAGGGCGGCACCTACCCGGCGCTGATCTGGAAGGCGTACATGGATGCGGCCCATGCCGGCTTGCCCGTCGTCGACTTCCCGGCACCGGCCGCGTCACCGCGCCCCGGCGCGCGGCTGTACCTCCCGGGTACGGAGTGCGTGGCGCGGTTGGGCGCCGACGGTGGCGCGGTGCCGATCGCCCCGCAGGCTCGCGGCGCCCAGCCGGTCGGGCCCCCGCCCGCGGCCACGGTGCCTGGCGGCGAGATCGACTACCGAGCCCCCTACCCCTCGGTGCCGGCCGGCCTCGTCGTCTACGACTGCCGCAAGGGCCCGCCAAAGCCAACCTTGCCGCCGACGGTGCCGACGACGACGGTTCCCGGCGCGGCGCCCGCTCCGGGAGCGCCGGCGACC
>CAZTVJ010000378.1:0-5779 GCA_964616935.1 uncultured Acidimicrobiales bacterium
GATCCAGATGATCGAGCAGATCCTGCGGGGCGCGGCCACGCGGGCCGCTCATGAGATCGCGTGGATGCACGACGAGATCGAGGAGATCTTGGAAGCCACGGCGCCAACATCCGACGACGCCGCGGTGGCCGCGGCCATGGACGCCTTCGCCGCCGCCGACCAGACGAGCCTGCACCTGGCCGACGTCGTCGAGCGCTACTCACGAGCCGGCGAGGTGCTGGCTTGCGCCATCGAGGCGGCCTATCGCGCCGGCGATCCCGTGCTCATCGAGCCGTTGCGTACGGTGCTGCAACGCCGCTCCGACCGGGAGATGCAGATCATCGGTGCCCTCGAGCTCGTAGGGAGGGGCTGAGATGAAGGTGCAGCTGGGTCTCGTCGTCTTTCCTACCGACCAGTCGATCGGTGCGGTCGAGCTGGCCCGGGAGGCCGAGGTACGCGGCTTCGAGTCCATCTGGTTCCCCGAGCACACCCACATCCCCACCTCCCGGCGCACGCCGTTCCCGGGCGGCATCCCGTTGCCCGAGCACTACCGGCGCACGCTCGACCCGTTCGTGGCGCTGGGCGCCGCCGCAGCCGTCACGTCCCGCCTGCGGCTCGGCACCGGCATCTGCCTCGTGGCCCAGCGCGATCCCATCGTCCTGGCCAAGGAGGTGGCCTCCGTCGACCACCTGTCTGATGGCCGGTTCCTGTTCGGCATCGGGGTCGGGTGGAACGTCGACGAGATGGAGCACCACGGCGTGGACCCGGCCCGGCGCCGCTCGGTCGTGCGGGAGAAGGTCCTCGCCATGCAGCGACTGTGGACCGAAGAGGAGGCGGGCTACAGCGGTGAGCACGTCGAGTTCTCGCCCAGCTGGTCCTGGCCCAAGCCCGTCACCAAGCCGCACCCACCGGTGATCATGGGCGGCGCCGGCGGTCCCGTCACCTTCCGGCACGTGGTGGAGTACTGCGACGGCTGGATGCCCATCCACGGGCGCAAGGAGGTGCTGGCGAAGCTGCCCGAGCTGGCGGCCACCGCTGAAGCCGCCGGCCGCGACCCGGCCAGCATCCAGCTGGGGGTGTTCGGCTGCCCTCCGAAGGCGGAGATCATCGACGACTACGCCGCCCACGGCTTCACCCGCCTCGTCCTGGGGCTGCCGCAGGACGGCCGGGAGTCGGCGCTGGCCGTGCTGGATCAGTACGCCCCGCTCGTCGAGCAGTACGTCTGATCGCCCGATCGCCTCATCTGACGCGAGTTGACCCCCGTTGTGCGGGTGAAGTCGCGTCAGATCGCTGGGAGACCGGGGCCGAGGGGGAGGTGGTTGGCGCGGTCGGCCGCGCCTTGGCGGAACTTCTCGGCCGGTATCGGCATCGCCTGGTCGATGGGGGATGAGCGGGTGAACTCGTGCACGCAGACGCGGTAGGCGATGCGCCAGTCGCCGTCACGCTGCTCGTAGCGGTCGAGGTAGCGACCCCACCACTGGTCGACGATCTGGCCGCCGTCGTCGTCGACGCGTAGCAAGAAGGTGGTGTTGTAGACCTCGCCGTTGGCCACGAGGCCGTCGTCGTCCACCTCGATGGTGTGGTTCATGTTGCAGTGCATCGTCACGGCGAAGCGGGCGTGGGTCTCGATCACCCGGTCGCAGAAGGCCATGGCGTCCCCGACATAGACACCGTGGTCGTCGATGGCGTCCGGCCAGTAGGCGGTCTTCATCAGGTCGGCGTCAAGGCGATCGATCCCTCGGGCGTACCGGGCCACGGCCTGGCGGATGGTCTCCATGGCCACGAGCCGTTCGATGGTGTCCAACGTCGTCCCCCTTGTGCGTACCCGAGGGCCAGCGTGCCAGACTCGAACGCAGGGTCGACAGCCGGGGGGTCGGATCACTCATGCTGTGGGGTGAGGTCGTCGAGTACTGGGCGCGCTGGCAGCCGGGACTGGTCGCGCTGCGGTTCGAGGAGCACGAGCTGACGTGGGCTCAGCTGGACCGCCGGACGAGCGAGCTGGCGGCCGGCCTGAGCCGGATGGGGGTCGGCCACGGCGACCGCGTGGGCATCCTGCTGATGAACCGCCCGGAGTTCGTCGAGACGGCCATCGCCTGCATGAAGCTCGGAGCTGTCGGCGTGCCCATCAACGTGCGGTTCACCCCGTCGGAGCTCGCCTTCGTCATAGGCAACGCGGAGTGCACCGTGGTGGTCACCGAGGATGCGCTCGCCGCGGGTCTGAGCCGCACGGCGCAGGAGCGTCCTGGCATGGCGATCCTGAACGCCGACGACGGCACCCTCGACGAGGCGCGTGATCCAGGCGGCGCCGCGCCTCCCGTCGACATCCACCCGGACGATCCGCTGTTCATCTGCTACACGAGCGGCACCACCGGTGACCCGAAGGGCGCCGTGCTCACCCATGCGAGCTGGCACTACGCCGCTTCGTGCCGGGCCCTCCAGGGTGGCATCAACCGCAACGACCGCATCCTGCTGCCCTTCCCGTTGGCCTTCACCGGCGGCCTCGCCATGTTCATGACGGCCGCATGGTCGGGCGCCACGCTCGTCCTCGAGCGAGCGTTCGACCCGACCCGCGCCCTGGAGATCATCGAGCGCCAGCTCATCACAGTGTTCATGGCCGTACCTCTCATCTTCCAGCAGATGGCCGACCACCCCCGGTTCGCTTCCACGGACATCTCGAGCATCCGCTGCGCGTCGTCGGGTGGGGCCCCTGTGCCCGTCTCGCTGCTGCAGATCTACCTCGACCGTGGCATCCCGATGACGCAGGCCTACTCACTGACCGAGGTCAGCGCATCTGGCATCACGCTGCCGTACCACGAGGCGCTCACGCGGGTCGGCTTCTGCGGCGTGCCGGCCATGCACAGCCAAGCCCGCATCGTCGACGAGGACGGCAACGAGTGCCCACCGGACGTCGTGGGTGAGATCGTGATCAAGGGGCCGGAGGTCATGGCCGGCTACTGGCGCAACCCCGACGCCACCGCAGCCACGATCCGGGATGGTTGGTGCCACACGGGCGATCTCGGCCTTCGTGATGCCGACGGGTACTTCAAGGTGGTGGATAGAGCCAAGGACATGCTCATCACCGGCGGGCTGAACGTCTACCCGGCCGAGATCGAGCGCGTGCTGGCCGGCGTGGCGGGCGTGGTCGAGGTCGCAGTCATCGGAGTGCCCGACGACCGCTGGGGTGAGACGCCGGCGGTGGTCGCCTTCACGGCGGGCCGGCCGCTCTCCGCCGAGGACGTGCTGGTTGCCTGCAAGGGCGAGCTGGCCGACTACAAGCTGCCTCGCTACCTGGTCGTGCGCGACGAGCCACTGCCGCGCAACATGTCCGGCAAGGTGCTGAAGCGCCACCTGCGCGACGAGTACGCCGGCCTGCAGGCGACGGCGGAGCCCATCCGGTGAGCGGAGCGAACGGCCCGAGCGGCCGGGAGCGGGGAGCGACCCTGGCCATGGACCTGGCGACGGTCGACGCGCTCCTCACCACCACGCGATCGGTGCGGCGGCGCCTCGATCTCACCCAGCCCGTCGGGCTCGATGTCGTGATGGAGTGCCTGGACATCGCGCAGCAGGCGCCGACCGGTAGCAACAACCGTTCCTACCGTTGGATCGTCGTGCAGGACGCGACGAAGCGGGCCGCGCTGGCCGACATCTACCGCCAGGGTCTCGGTGAGTACGCCAAGGCCACCCAGGAGCTGAACGAGCGCGGATTCGAGTCGAAGGTCGGCGTCACCGACGAGCGCACCACCGCCCTCGATGCCCAGACCAAGCGGGTGTTCGCGTCGGCCCGCCACCTCACGGCCCACCTCCACGAGGTGCCCGTCCACGTGATCCCGTGCATGGTCGGTCGTCTCCCCGATGCCTACGACAACTTCCGGGCGGCGGCCTACTACGGGTCCATCCAGCCGGCCATCTGGAGCTTCGTGCTGGCCCTGCGCGCACGCGGGTACGGCAGCGTCTACACCACGCTGCACCTCGTCCACGAGCAGGCGGCGGCGGCGCTCCTCGGCCTCCCCGACCACCTGTGCCAGGTCGGTCTCATCGCCGTCGGTCGCTACACGGGAGACACCTTCCGCCCCGCCGATCGCGGGCCGATCGGCGAGATCGTTCACGTCGACGGATGGGAGGGCTGATGTCGGTCGCCACCCACTACGGCATCCACGTCGCCTCGCTGGACGACGCCTGCGAGCGGCTCGGTCGGCTCGGGTTCACGTCCATCGAGGTCGATGGCCCCCGCCGGTACAGCATGGCGGATCCGGTCGGCAAGGCCATCGGGTGGGCCTTCGGCGATGTGTTCGCCGCCGAGGTCATCGAGGCGCCGTGGGGTCAGCAGATCGAGCTGGTCGAGACGACGCCGGCATACCGGGTCGAGCGGCCGAGCGCGGGCGCTGTGCAGGGCGACACGACGGTCGTCATCCCGGTGCCCGACCTCCTCGCCGCGTCCGAGATCCTTGCGCTGGTCGACCCGCAGCTCGTGCCCGGCGGGTTGGGCGGCACCGCCTTTGGTGGGCAGCGGTTGGTGCTCACGCGCGGTCCTTCGCCTTGGGCCGTCGTGCACTACGCGCCCAGCGGATGGGACCGCGCCTCGCACTTCATCACGGACGCGCTCGGGTTGCGGGTGGTGCCGCTCGGCGATGGCCGGTTCCTCCTGGCCGACGGCGGCGCCCGGCTGGAGGCACGTGTCTCGGCCGATACCGGCGTCGCCCATCCCGAGTTGGGCAAGCGCTACGTCGGCACCGGCCACGTTGCTGTGACCGGTATCGACATGGATCGGCTCATCGCACGCCTGCCCGATCACCAGGGCGCGGTCGCACTCCAGTCACTCGGCCCGCGCGGTGGGGTGTTGCACGGCCCGGCCAACGACGGCTGGGAGGTGCACTCGGCCCGAGACCGATGACCCGGGTAGGACGTCAGCGATCGTCGTCGGCCGCGACGCCGGGGAGGCGCCGGTCGAGCGCTAGAGCGCCGTACGCAATGTCCAGGACCAGCACCGCAACCAAGATGATGTTGACGACAACGAGTCCGTAGCCAAGGTCGACGACGTCCAGGAACGGGTACGGGTAGTAGTCCCGGCCGAAGCGGTCTTGACGCGCGCACCCCGCAGCCGCGTGGAGCCCAGCCAGGCGACCGGGAAGATGATGCTGAGGCCGACGATCCGCCGAGACAGCTGCCGGCGAGGGCCGAAGACCAGTCAGCCGAGCACGCACAGGATCGGTGAGGCGGTGTGCAGCACTCAGTCGGCGGCCGCCTCCTTGTCGGTGAGCTCCTGGAGGTTGGAGAGGGCCAGGTAGAAGACGACGCCGGTGATGGCGATGGCGACGACGCCGTCGAGCCGCAGCACCCGGAACAGCACGGATGGCCGGTGGAGGCGGACGGCAAGCAGGCCGGTGGTGACGGCGACGAGGATGTTCGACTGCACCGTGAAGAACGACAACGTGTTCACGATCCGGGCCGGTACGGACTCGAAGCGCCCCTCGTCGCCGCCAGCACGAGCGGCAGGACCAGGCCGTACGTGACGAGGGTCAGCCCGAACACGACGCAGGCGACGCGCTCGTCGCTGGTGATCCGGCGCAGGGTCGACGGTGCAGTGCTCACGTCGCGGCCGGGTTCATCTCGCCACGCAGAGCCGGATCGCTTCCGTCGGCTGAGGTTTCGCTCAGCGGAACCTGGGCCGACTCAAGTGCGGGCGAGGAGCCGTCAGCACGGCGCCGAGGGAAGCGCGAGCGTCGAGGCGCAGCGAGGCTCGGCCGAAGCGGCAGCGGCGGCCATGCCGAGCCATCAGCGGCGGCCATGCCGAGCCATCAGC
>CAZTVJ010000379.1:0-2563 GCA_964616935.1 uncultured Acidimicrobiales bacterium
CCCGCATCGAGAAGCGGCTGAACCGCCTCGACGGCGTCGTCGCCACGGTCAACTACGCCACGGAGCGGGCGGCCGTCGACTACGACCCGGCCCGGCTCACACCCGAGGAGCTCGTCACGGCGGTGGCGGCCACGGGCTACAGCGCCAAGCTCCCCGTCGAACGGGCGAGCGAGTCGAGCGAGGTCAGTGGCACCGACGAGGTCGTTGCGAACGACGAGCTGAGCTCCCTGCGGACGCGTCTCATCGGCTCCGCCGTGCTCACCGTGCCGGTCGTCCTGCTGTCGATGATCCCGGCCTTGCAGTTCGACAACTGGCAGTGGTTGGCGTTCACGCTCGCAGCCCCGGTCGCGACCTGGGGGGCCTGGCCCTTCCATCGGGCTGCGTGGCTCAACCTGCGCCACGGTGCGGCGACCATGGACACGCTCATCTCGATCGGGGTGCTGGCTGCGTTTGCGTGGTCGGCCTGGGCGTTGTTCATCGGCGACGCCGGCATGCCCGGCATGACGATGTCGTTCGAGCTCACCCTCTCGCGCAGCAGTGCCGGTGAGCACCTCTACCTCGAGGTGGCGACCGCCGTGACCGTGTTCATCCTGGCGGGGCGCTACTTCGAAGCGCGCGCCAAGCGCCAGGCCGGTGCGGCCCTGCGTGCCCTGCTGGCCATGGGCGCCAAGGACGTCGCCGTGGTCGACGCCGAGGGACGGGAGCGCCGCATTCCCGTCGAACAGCTTGCCGTGGGCGACCGGTTCGTGGTGCGACCGGGCGAGAAGATCGCCACGGACGGCATCGTGGACGAAGGCGCGTCGGCCGTCGACACCTCGCTGCTCACCGGCGAGAGCGTCCCGGTCGAGGTCGCCCCGGGCGACGCCGTCGTCGGGGCAACGGTGAACGCCGGTGGTCGCCTCGTCGTGCGGGCCATCCGCGTCGGCGCCGACACCCAGCTGGCCCAGATGGCCCGACTCGTCGAGGCCGCCCAGTCGGGCAAGGCGCCCGTCCAGCGCCTGGCCGACCGGGTCTCCGCCGTCTTCGTGCCCATCGTCATCGCCATCGCCGCCGGCACGCTGGGGTTCTGGCTGGCCAACACCGGTGACGCCACGGTGGCCTTCACCGCCGCGGTGGCCGTGCTCATCATCGCCTGCCCCTGCGCCCTCGGATTGGCCACGCCCACCGCGCTGCTGGTGGGCACCGGTCGTGGTGCGCAGATGGGCATCCTCATCAAGGGTCCCGAGGTCCTGGAGTCAACTCGTCAGGTCGACACCGTGGTGCTCGACAAGACCGGCACCGTTACGACAGGCGCCATGGCGCTGATCGACTTCGTCGTGGTGCCGGGGGTCGACCGGGATGAGGCGTTGCGCATGGTCGGGGCACTGGAAGCAGCCTCGGAGCACCCGATCGCCCGAGCGATCGCCGCCGCGGCGAGCGAGAGGGTGGGACCGCTGCCGGCCGTGGACGGATTCGCCAACCGCCCGGGGCTCGGCGTCCAGGGCGTGGTCGAGGGTCACGCCGTCGTGGCCGGCCGGCCGCAGCTCCTCGTTGACTTCGCCCTGCACCTGCCCGACGATCTGGATCTGGCGCGACGCGAGGCCGAGGCGGAGGGCCGCACGGTCATTGCCGCTGGGTGGGACGGCGCAGCGCGCGCGGTGTTCGTGGTCGCCGACACCGTGAAGCCCACCAGCGCAGAAGCCATTAGCGCCCTGCGAGACCTCGGCCTGCGGCCGGTGCTCCTCACGGGGGACAACGAGGTGACGGCTCGGGCGGTCGCTCGCTCTGTCGGCATCGACGAGGCCGACGTGATCGCCCAAGTGCTCCCTGCCGACAAGGTTGCGGTGGTCGACCGCTTCCAGCGCGAGGGCCGGGTCGTCGCCATGGTCGGCGATGGGGTCAACGACGCCGCGGCGCTCGCCCAGTCCGACCTGGGCATCGCCATGGGTACCGGCACGGACGTCGCCATCGAGGCCAGCGACCTCACCCTCGTGCGCGGCGATCTGATGGCGGCGGCCGACGCGATTCGGCTCTCCCGGCGAACGCTGCGGACCATCAAGGGCAACCTCTTCTGGGCGTTCGCCTACAACATCGCCGCCATACCTCTGGCTGCAGCCGGCCTGCTGAACCCCATCATCGCTGGCGCGGCCATGGCCTTCTCCAGCGTCTTCGTGGTTAGCAACAGCCTTCGGCTGCGCCGCTTCCAGCCGCTTCCCCCGGTCGCCGGCTCCTCGGCGGGACCGGTCTCGACTGGCCGCCCGCGGCCCTGGACCTCCGAGCCGGCGCGTCCTTGAGGCGCGGTCGCAACTCGTACGACAAGATGTCGTAGCACTCCTCAGGGAAAGCAGGCGTCATGACCACGCCCGACCACGACCACGCCACGCCCCACGCGACCGCCGTGCTGCAGGTGCGGGGCGTGCGGTGGTTCAGTGAGAAGGCGGTGGTCGAGGCCGTGCTCGGTCGGCGCCCCGGCGTCGTCGCCGTCGATGCGAATCCGCTCGGGCAGACGGCCACGATCACCTACGACCCGACCGTCACGTCGATCGCGGAGCTGCGCGAGTGGGTGCAGGAGTGCGGTTACCAC
>CAZTVJ010000380.1:0-3588 GCA_964616935.1 uncultured Acidimicrobiales bacterium
GGAAGCCGAACTCGTTCACCCGGGCGTAGGTGGCCAGGGCACCGATGAGGCCGATGTTCGGGCCTTCCGGCGTCTCGATCGGGCACATGCGGCCGTAGTGGGAGAAGTGGACGTCGCGGACCTCGAAGCCGGCTCGCTCACGAGACAGACCACCGGGGCCGAGGGCTGAAAGCCGACGGCGGTGCGTGAGACCCGACAGGGGGTTCACCTGGTCCATGAACTGCGACAGCTGGCTGGTGCCGAAGAACTCCTTGATGGCGGCGACCACGGGCCGGATGTTGATGAGCGTCTGAGGCGTGATGGCCTCGACGTCCTGGGTGGTCATGCGCTCGCGCACGACCCGCTCCATGCGGGACAGGCCGATGCGGACCTGGTTCTGGATCAGCTCGCCCACCGAGCGAATGCGCCGGTTGGCGAAGTGGTCCTGGTCGTCGAGCCGGTAGCCGGGCTCGTGCTTGGCCAGGTGCAGCATGTAGCTGACCGAGGCGAGCACCTCGCAGCGGCTCAGCACGTCCTGGTCGGCGGTGGGGTAGTCGAGCAGGTCGTCGGGCAGGCCGTACAGGTCCTTCAGCTTCGCGACCTCCGAACCCAGCTTGCGGTTCAGCTTGTAGCGGCCGACCTTGCTGAGGTCGTAACGGCGGCTCTCGAAGAAGGCGTTGTTGAAGTAGGCGCGCGCCGACTCCTTGCTGGGCGGCTCACCCGGGCGGGCCCGCTTGTAGATCTCGATGAGCGCGGCCTCGTGGATGGTGTCGCCGGAGTTCACCGCCAGGTGGCGGTCCTTCTCCCACTGCCCCTCCAGGAAGTCGAAGTGGCTGACGAAGCGGTCGATGAAGCCCGGCGCGTTCTCCTCGTCGTAGCCGAGGGCGCGCAGCAGCATGAAGATGCTCATGCGCCGCTTGCGGGCCACGCGGGTGCCGGCGGTGACGTCCTTGCCCGGCTTCTGCTCGACGTCGAACTCCAGCCACTCACCTCGGTAGGGGTGGATGGTGCCCTTCACGAGCTGGTGCTTCTGGAGGTTGCGGAGGCGGAAGCGCTCACCGGGCTCGAAGATGACGCCGGGCGAGCGGACGAGCTGCGACACCACGACGCGCTCGGTGCCGTTGATGATGAACGTCCCCTTGTCGGTCATCATCGGGAAGTCCCCCATGAAGACCGTCTGCTCCTTGATCTCGCCGGTGTTCCGGTTGGCGAACCGGGCCCGCACGAAGATCGGAGCCGAGTAGGTCATGTCCTTCTCTTTGCACTCCTCCACCGAGAACTTGGGCGGCGGCCGCAGGTCCTCGTCGTTGGGGTCGAACTCCAGCTCGAGCTGCAAGGTCTCGGTGAAGTCCTTGATCGGGCTGATGTCACTGAAGGTCTCGGCCAGACCATGGTCGAGGAACCACTCGAAGCTCTCGCGTTGGATCGCGATGAGGTCCGGCAGATCCAAAGGCTCGACGAGGTTGGCGAACGAGTACCGCTCTCGTGCGGTCGATGGGGACGACAACTGCTACTCCTCGGTCGGGGACGGTGGGAGTGCCAGGGCGCGCTGAACCACGACCTCTAGGGGAGGGTAGGACGGGCGACGCACGGCAACCGGGGAGGCTACCGCGCAAGGCAGCACGAACGCAACACGCACGGCAAGATCGCCGCCGGCGTGGGTCGCGCTGGCGATGACGGTAAAGGCTTCCGGGCGCCGGCGTCAAGGATCCTCCCCCTCTGGCTGGCCACAGCGGCTAGACAAGCACCCCGATGAACAGACTTAGCAGCAGCCGTGGAGCGCTCGTGGCCGGAGGGCTCGTCCTGGTCGGGGGCCTCGTCGTGGTCGTCGGCACGTTCCTGCCGTGGTTCGACGTCAGCACGGGCACCACGTCGAACACCATCACCGGCGCCAGCCTGGGCCTGGGCATCTTCATGTTCCTGGTCGGGCTGGTGCTCGTGCTCGCGGCCGGCGCGCTGCTCTACTACGTGGGCTGGCACAGCGCGGCCTGGTCGGCCGTGGCCATCGTGGCCGGGGTGCTGGCTCTGTTCGTCGGCATCCGGCTGGCCGCCGACACCGACACGATGCTGGTCGACCGCGCCGTCGAGGATGTCGCCGACTTCTACGACGTGGCCGATCCGTCGGCCGCCAAGGCGGCGGTGCAGCAGGGGCTGGACGATGGCAGCCTCACCGCCGAAGCGGGCAGCGGCGCCTGGGTCGTGATGGCGGGGGGCGTGCTGGGCATCGCCGGGGGCGTGGTGGGCTTCAGCGTCTGGGGCGCCCGGCGCCGCTGGACGGCACCGCGGCGCTGAGGCCCCTCGCGAGGAAGCCCGGGCACCCGGCCCGGGCTCCGTCACACGATGGGAAGCGTGTCAGCGCAGCTCGACCGAGGCGCCGGCTTCTTCGAGCTTGGCCTTGGCCTTGTCGGCGTCGTCCTTGTTGGCCCGCTCCAGCACCGGCTTCGGTGCCGCGTCCACGAGGTCCTTCGCCTCCTTGAGGCCCAGGTTGGTCAGCTCGCGCACGACCTTGATCACCTGGATCTTCTTCTCGCCGGCGCCGGTCAGGACGACGTCGAACTCGTCCTTCTCCTCAGCGGCAGCGGCATCAGCGCCACCACCGGCCGCAGCCGGGGCAGCCGCAACGGCCACCGGGGCGGCAGCGGTCACGTTGAACTTGTCCTCGAAGGCCGTGAGCAGCTCGGAGAGCTCGAGCACGGTCATGCTGGAGATGGCGTCGAGAATGTCGTCTTTGGTCATGGTTGCCATGGGGATCACTCCTCGTTTGCGGTGTCTGAGTCCGGGGTTTCGTCGGGTGCGGCGGCGGCGAACGTCGTGTCGACGGAAGCGTCGATCGTGGTGTCGACCTGGGTTCCTGCGGTGCTCGAGGCACCGCCTTGGTCGATGAGGGCCTGGAGGCCGTAGGCGAAGTTGCGGGGCAGAGCCTGGAGCAGGCCCGCCATCTTGACGAGCGGTGCCTGGAGGGCGCCCGCGAGGCGGGCCAGCATCACGTCGCGCGACGGCAGGTCGGCCAACGCGGCGACATCCGCCGCGGTGAGCACCTTCGTGCCGAGCAGACCTCCCTTCACCACCAGGGTCGGGTTGGTCTTCGTGTAGTCCCGCAAGGCCTTGGCCGCGGCGGCGGCATCGCCCTTGACGAACGTGATGGCCGTGGGGCCGGTGAGCATCTCGTCGAGGCCGTCGACACCCGCATCGCGGGCGGCGAAGCGCACCAAGGAGTTCTTGTAGATCTTGTACTCGCCCCCCACGGGGCGGAGCTGGCGGCGCAGGTCGGCCAGCGCCGACACGTTCAGCCCCCGGTACTCGGTGAGCAGCGCGGCGTCAGCCTCTTCGAAGCGCTCCTTGACCTCGGTGACAACAGCGACCTTCTGCGGTCTGGGGTTGTCCATCAACACCTCCTTCACATGCAAACAGGGCGCCCGCGCACACAGCACGAACGCCCTCATGTCGAAAGGAGTCCGCCTCGTCTGGCGACCGAGCACGGTCATTACCCACGGGAAGTGGACCAGAGGTCTGTGGCGAGCAAGTTGGGTTGGATTGAGCGGCTGGACGTTACCGTGCCGCGGCGCCGACGTCCATGCGCGGGGCCGGACGGCGGTGGCCGCCGGGCTG
>CAZTVJ010000381.1:0-2391 GCA_964616935.1 uncultured Acidimicrobiales bacterium
AACCAGGTCAAGCAGACGGTGGCCGGCTGGGGCGGCGCGAGCAAAGACCAGGTGCAGCGCATGGTCCAGACCCGCCTCGGCCTCACCGCGCCACCGCGTCCTGCCGACGCGGCCGACGCCGCTGCGCTGGCGCTCTGCCACCTGGCCATGGCGCCGATGCGCGCCAGCATCCGGGCGGCGCAACGGTGATCGGCTCGTTGCGGGGCCGACTGCTCGAACGGGTGCCCCCCGGTGAGGTTCTGGTGGAGGTGGGTGGCGTCGGTTACCGAGTGACGGTGTCGCCCCGCACGCTCGCCACCCTCGCGCCCGACACCGACACGTTCCTCTACATCCACCACCACCTCCGCGAGGACGCGCAGACCCTCTACGGCTTCGTCGGGCGAGACGAGCGGGTCACCTTCGAGGCGCTGATCGGTGCGCACGGTGTGGGTCCCGCGCTGGCCCTCGCCACGCTCTCGGTCCACACCCCTGAGCAGCTCCGCGTCGCCGTGCGCGCCGGAGATCTCGACGCGCTCTGCCTCGTTCCCGGTGTGGGCAAGCGGACGGCCGCCCGCCTCCTGCTCGAGCTGAAGGCCCGCCTCGATGTGCCGCTCGACGACCTGGACGTGGTGACCGGCGACGGCGGCAGCCGGGCAGCGGTGGCGGACGTGCGGGAGGCGCTGACGGGCCTGGGGTACACCGGCGAGGAGATCCGCGAGGCGCTGCAGGACCTGCCGGCCGACGGTGCCGCGCCCGACCTGCTGCGAGAGGCGTTGCGCCAGCTGGCGGTCCAGCGTGCGTGAAGAGCTGCTCGAGCCGCAGCCGGCCGACGGGGAGAAGGCCGAGGAGGCCGGCCTGCGGCCGCGGCGGCTCAGCGAGTTCGTCGGCCAGGCCGAGCTGAAGGAGCACCTCGAGATCGTGCTGGAGGCGGCGCGCCGGCGCGGCCAGGCCGCCGACCACCTCCTGTTCGCCGGCCCGCCTGGCCTCGGCAAGACCAGCCTGGCCAACATCGTGGCCGCCGAGATGGGCGTCCGCCTGCACGTCACGTCGGGCCCTGCCCTCGAGCGGGCGGGGGACCTGGCGGCCATCCTCACCAAGCTCGACGACGGTGACGTCCTGTTCATCGACGAGATCCATCGCCTGCCCCGGCCGGTCGAGGAGATCCTCTACCCGGGCATGGAGGACTTCCAGCTCGACATCGTGGTCGGCAAGGGGCCGGCGGCGTCGTCCATTCGCCTCACCCTGCCGCGGTTCACGCTCGTCGGCGCCACCACCCGCACCGGCCTCATCACAGGCCCCCTCCGGGACCGTTTCGGCCTGGTAGCTCGGCTCGACTTCTACTCGCCCGTCGAGCTGGGCGCCATCGTCGAGCGCTCCGCCGGCATCCTCGGCGTCACGATCGACGCGGCCGGCTCGGCGGAGATCGCCGGGCGGGCCCGTGGTACGCCGCGCATCGCCAACCGGCTCCTACGACGGGTGCGCGACTTCGCAGAGGTGCGTGGCGACGGCACCATCGATCTCGGGGTCGCCCGTCATGGTCTGGCCACGTTCGGCGTGGACGAACTGGGCCTCGACAAGGTCGACCGCGCCATCCTCACCACCGTCTGCTTGCAGTTCGGGGGTGGGCCGGTCGGGTTGTCGACCGTGGCCATCAGCGTCGGCGAGCAGCCCGAGACGGTGGAGGACGTCTACGAGCCGTTCCTCATCCAGCGTGGCCTGCTGATGCGCACACCACGGGGCCGGGTCGCGACACCCGCGGCGTTCACGCACGTCGGCGTCACGCCGCCGCTGCGCCAGGGCGACCAGACGCCGCCCGGCCTGTTCGACGACGGCTGAGGTCGAATGTCGGCTGATGGCGGAAGCTGTCGGCTCAGCTGACGGGGAGATGCTTGGCGAGGAAGCCAGTCGTCAACCCCCAGGCCACCGCGGCGGCATCGGGGTTGTGGAACATGGCCGACTCGTGGTTGTCGAAGGCATGACCGGCGCCGGGCTGGATGTGCACCTCGGCCGTGGGACGGGCGGAGAACGCGGCCTCGATGGCCTGCACCTGGTCGAGCGGGATGTACCCGTCGGCCTCGCCGAAGTGGAACTGGATGGGGCAGTCCACCTGCTCGGCCAGGCCCAGCCCGCTGGCGATGTTCGAGCCGTAGTAGCTGATGGCGACGTCGGGATCGCCGTGCACCGCGACCTGGTAGGTGAGCAGCCCGCCGAGGCAGAACCCCATCACGCCGACGCCGCCGGTCACCTCGGGTTCGTCGCGCACCGCGCCCAGCGATGCGACGCAGTCGGCCACGCCCTTGGCGAAGTCGAACTGCGCGATGAGCCCGAGCGACGCGTTCAGACCGGCTTCGTCGTGGCCGGACGCCCAGTTGCGTTGGATGCGCCAGAACACGTCGGGCGCGCCGACGACGT
>CAZTVJ010000382.1:0-8424 GCA_964616935.1 uncultured Acidimicrobiales bacterium
CTCGACGACCCGACGAAGATCATCGGCCACCTCACGGAGCCGCTGCTCACTCCAACCGAGGACGAACGGGACGGCTATGTCCCCAACGTCGTGTACTCCTGCGGAGCCATGCTCCACCGCGAGCACATCGTGCTTCCCTACGGCATGGCCGACGCAAACGTCGGTGTCGTCACCGTCCCTATTGGTCAGCTTCTCGACCGGCTGACCTGACGCGATCATCGAGTGGTCTGCCGAGATCGGCGGCGACCTTCGCTCGGCGACCTGTTCATGGCCGGGCGATTCCGGTAACAATGGCGTCATGCCCAGGCCACTTTGGACCGGTGCCGTCAGCTTCGGGCTGGTCAGCATCCCCGTGCGCCTCTTCAACGCGGTGAGCCGCAAGAGCGTCAGCTTCAACCAGCTCGACGACCGCACGATGGCGCGCATCCGGTACAAGAAGGTGTCGGCGGAGGATGGCGACGAGGTCCCCGAGGACCACATCGTCAAGGGGTACGAGGTGTCGAAGGGTCAGTACGTCGTCGTCGAGCCGGACGAGCTGGAGCAGTTCATGCCGGTGGCGACGCACTCCATCGACCTCGACGAGTTCGTCGACCTCGACGACATCGACCCCATCTTCTACGACAGCCCCTACTACCTGGCGCCCGACAAGACCGTGAAGCCCTATGCCCTGCTGGTCAAGGCGATGGAGGCGGCCGGCAAGGTGGCGGTCGGCCGGTTCGTCATGCGGAACAAGCAGCACGTGGCGGCCATCCGCGCCGTCGACGGCAAGCTCGTGCTCTCCACCATGGCCTACCCGGACGAGGTCGTGAACCCGGCGTCCATCGAGGAGTTCGAAGGCCTCGACGAGGTGGAGGTGACCGACCGCGAGCTCGCCATGGCCGAGCAGCTGGTGCAGTCGCTGGCCGGACCGTTCGAGCCGGAGAAGTACCGCGACGAGTACCGCGAGCAGGTGCTCGAGCTCATCGACAAGAAGGCGGCCGGCGAAGAGCTGGTGGCGCCCGAGCGCGAGGCCACCGCGCCCAAGGTGGTCGACCTGCTGGCCGCACTCGAAGCCAGCGTGCAAGCAGCCAAGGCCAGCCGCTCGCGGCACCCGACCGCGCACGAGCCCGAGGAGGGCGAGGCCGAGGTGGTCGACGCAGCGCCGGCGCGGGCCCGGCGGCGCAAGTCGGCGTGAGCACGTCGGTCCGCATCGGCGACCGAGAGCTGAACCTCACCAACCTCGACAAGGTGCTCTACCCCGAAGCGGCCTTCACCAAGGCCGAGGTGATCGACTACTACGCCCGGATCGCGCCCGTGATGCTGGCCCACCTCGCGGGCCGGGCGCTCACGTTCCGCCGTTTCCCGGACGGCGTCGACGGGGAGAGCTTCTTCGAGAAGCGGTGCCCGAAGCATCGCCCGCCCTGGGTGCCCGTGGCGCTCGGGCCGGGCGACCGCAAGGGGGGCATCGAGTACTGCGTCATCGACGAGCCCGCCGCGCTGGTGTGGGCCGCGAACCTGGCCGCCCTCGAGCTGCACGCGCCGATGGCCTTGGCTGTGGACCTGGACGCGCCCCGGATGGTCGTGTTCGACCTGGATCCGGGCGCCCCTGCGGACATCCGCGACTGCTGCCGCATCGCGCTGGCGATCCGCGAGGTGCTGGCCACGGTGGGCCTGGTGGCGTGGCCCAAGACGTCGGGGTCGAAGGGGTTGCAGCTCTACGTGCCCGTCAACGGCCCGCTCACGCACGAGCACGCTTCGTCGTTCGCGTTGGCCGTCGGTCAGCTGCTCGAGAAGCAGCGGCCGAAGGAGGTCGTCACCTCCATGGCCAAGGTGGTGCGGCCCGGCAAGGTGTTCATCGACTGGAGCCAGAACAACCGGCACAAGACGACCGTCGCGGTCTACTCGCTGCGGGCCCGCCCCCAGCCCACCGTGTCGACCCCGGTCGGCTGGGACGAGGTGATGGCCTGCTCGTCCGGGGAGGCGACGCTGGTGTTCGAAGCGGCGGAAGTGCTCCAGCGGGTCGACGAGCTGGGCGACCTCTTCGCCCCGACGGTGACGACCGTCCAGCAGCTTCCCGTCGCAACCTGACCGAGCCCCGACCACCATCACCATCACCATCACCCAGGCCATCTGCGGGCGAACACCCACACCAGATGTGGGCATTCGCCCGCAGAAGCACCCGGGGGGGTCAGGCGATGACGCCGGCCGCGCGGAGCGCGGCCGCGTCGAGGCCCAGCTCGGCCACGATCTCGTCGGAGTGCTGGCCCATGGTCGGGGCCGGTACGCCCGGGCTGGCCGGGGTGGCCGAGAAGCGTGGGGCGGGCCGAGGCTCCCGCATCCGGCCCGCTTGCGGATGCTCTCGCTCGATGAACACCTCGTTGTGCGTCACCTGCGCGTCGTTCGGCAGGTCGTCGAGGCCCAGGATGGGCGCGGCCGGCACGTCGTTGGCGAAGGCGAGCTCGAGGAACGGTGCCACCTCGGCCTTCGCGGTCGCGTCCCGTAGGGCCGTGATCATCTCGCTCAGGTTCGCCATTCGGTCGGGGAGGGTCCGGAAGCGGGGATCCTCGGCCAGATCGGGCCGCCCGAGTGCCGTGACGAGGCCGGCGAACTCCGAGTCGGACACGGCCGACGCCACGACGTAGCCATCGGCCAGGGGCGTCACCTGGTAGTTGGAGCCGAGCGTGGGCTGGCGCACGGTGTCGTCCTCGAGCAGGGCACGATCCATGGCGGCGTCGGGCCACAGGAACGCGATGCCGGCGTCGAGCATGGCCAGGACGATGTGCTGTCCCTCGGCGCGCCCCCGCTCGCGGGCGAAGAGCGCTGCGGTGATGGCCTGCGCCGCGGTGTAGGCCGTCACCTTGTCGCAGAGCAACGTGCGGAACAGGGCCGGCTCACCCGTGGCGGGGGTGGTCTGCACGCTGGCGTACCCGGCGTAGGCCTGGATGACGTTGTCGTACACGCGCCGCTTCGAGTACGGGCCGTCGGCGCCGAAGCCCGAGATCGATACGTAGATGAGGCGGGGGTTCACCTCGCGCAGCGCGTCGTAGCCGAGGTCGAGACGTTCCATCGCGCCCGGCCGGAAGTTCTGGATGAGGACGTCGGACGACCCGACGAGCTGGCGGAGGATCGCCGCTCCCCGCTCGTCCTTCAGGTTGACCACCAGCGAGCGCTTACCCCGGTTGTTGTTGGCGTAGATGCCGGTGATCCCGTTGCGCTGGCTGCCGAGGTAGCGCATCAGGTCTCCCAGCCCGGGTGACTCCACCTTGATGACGTCGGCCCCCTGGTCGGCCAGCATCATCGCGGCGAGCGGGCCGGAGATCATCACCGACAGATCGAGCACACGGATGCCCTCGAGCGGACCTGACATCGGAACCCCCTGCTGTGTGACGGACGACGAACCCTGCCACCCTCGACCACGGGGCGTCACGTCCAGGGTCGGCATCGACCGGTTCGCCTGTCACCAGGGTGAGTCGGGAGCGACCAGCGGCCAGGGCCGAGCGCGCTCGGCCAACCATGCCAGCTCCAGCAGGAGCGGCTCGCTGTGGTGGCGGCCTACGACCTGGAGCCCGACGGGCAGCCCGCCCACCGTGCCGGCCGGGATGGAGATGGCCGGGCACCCGTAGAGGTTGGCCGGGAAGGTGAGCCGGCCGTTGTTGCCCACGCCGCCCTCTACACCGCCGAACACGCTGGGGAGCGGCCCATCAGCAGCGAACGCGACGTCCGGGTTCGAGGCGGTGACGACCAGGTCGACCTCGTCGAACACGTTGGCCATCGCCTCGTTCAGGTCCGTGCGGCGACGCTCGATCTTGATGCGAGCCTCGACGCCGTACTGCTGTTCCAGCATCTCCAGGCCGCCGCGGATCTGCGGGGTGAGATCGTCGCGACACGCGGGCCACCGACCGTCGAGGTCGTCCATGATCTCGAGGTTGCCCGAGAGCGACCACGCCATCCCCATGCGCGGCAGCGGCGCGTCGATGCCGTCGACCTGTTGGAGGCCGGCCTCGGTGACGAGCGCGCCGGCCGCGTCGTCGAGGACCGCCCACATCGCAGGCGACACCGTGGCGCCCCCCCAGGTCGGGATCATCGCGACCCGCAGCCCGCGCAGCTCGCTGGCCCGGGTGCCGAGCCCGGCCTCCCAACCGCCCACCTCCGCCAGGCTGAGCGGGTCGGTGGCGGCGAAGCCATTGGTGGCGTCGAACCAGCGTGCGGTGTCTCGGACGCTCCGGCTGAGGCATCCGATCGTGACGGTCAGGTTGCCATACCGCATCTGCGGCCCGCGAGGGATCCGGCCGAAGGTGGCCTTGAGGCCAACGAGGCCCGTGAAGCCGGCGGGGATGCGGAGGGAGCCGCCACCGTCGCCACCGGTGGCCAGGGTGACCAGGCCACCGGCCACGGCCGCCGCTGAACCACCCGACGACCCACCGGGCGTGCGGTCGGCCGCCCACGGGTTGCGGGTGGTGCCGTGCAGCTTCGTGCGGGTCAGGTTGATCCCGCCGAACTCGCTGGCGGTGGTCTGGCCGACCGGGACCGCTCCTGCCCGCCGGAGCCTGGCGACCATCGTGCTGTCGATGTCACTCCGGTTGCCGTGGAGGGCGACGCTGGCGTGGTCGTACGGCCATCCGGCCACGCGGTCGAGCTCCTTCACGCCGATGGGCACACCGCCGAACGGGAGCGAGAGGTCGGCGCGGGCGGCGGCCTCGGCGGCTGCGTCCCGGTCGAGGAAGGAGAACGCGTTGAGGGTCGAGCCGTCGATGGCGGCGAAGGTCGCCTCGAGCTCCTCGGACGGCGTTCGTTCGCGGCGGCGGAAGGCGTCGACCAGGGAGCAGGCGTCTCCCGGCCAGGGAGCGTCGGTGGTCATCGCGGCAAGGTAGCCAGTGCGCAGCCTGGGTGCGGCGGCGACGGGCGCGCGTAGAGTCCGCCGGCGATGGACTCCCGTTCGTTCCTCGGCCTGGCGCCGAGCCACAACCCGTTCCGGTGGTCGCTGGCGGTGACACCGGGCGTCATCACGAGCGGCGGCTTCCTGTTCGGCGGCAGCGGGCTGGGCGCCGCCATCTCGGCCATGGAGGGCACGAGTGGGCGGCCGTGCATCTGGGCGACGGCGCAGTACCTGGAGTACGCGAAGGAGGGCGAGGTCCTCGATATCGACGTCACCCTCGCCATCGTCGGCCACCAGATCACCCAGGCCCGGGCCGTCGGCCATGTCGGCAACCGGGAGATCCTCACCGTCAACGCCGCCCTCGGTGTCCGGCCGATGGAGGCCGAAGGGCAGTGGGAGCGCATACCGCTCGACGTGCCGGCGCCCGCGGACTGCCCGCCTCGGCCGCACCGGCTCCCGGTGGACGGCACCATCATGGAGCGCCTGGACCTGCGCATGGCCAAGGGCCGCACGTGGGAGCGGCTCGACGGCACGCTTGGTGATGGCCGCACGCTCATGTGGGCCCGGATCCCGCAGCTGCTGGAGACGGTCGACGCCACCGCGCTGGCGGTGCTGGGCGACTACGTGCCGATGGGGGTGGGCCAGGCGCTGGGGCGCATGGGTGGGGGCAACAGCCTCGACAACACCCTGCGGGTGGCACGCCTCGTGCGCACCGAGTGGGTGTTGCTCGACATCCACGTCCACGCCATCGAGCACGGCTTCGGCCATGGCCTCGTGCACATGTTCGCCGAGGACGGGACCCTGATGGCCACCGCCAGCCAGAGCTGCATCGTGCGCTTCTGGAAGCAACCCCAAGGAGAATCCCGATGACGCTGCCTGTTCGCCCCGGCATGACGTTGCCGCTGCCCGGCCACCTACACGCTCAGCGCGACCAGCTGGTGGAGCTGGCCGACCTGGGGTACACCGACGTGTGGTCGGCCGAGGCGGACGGCGCCGATGCCTTCACGCCGCTGGCGCTGGCGGCCGCCTGGGAGCCCCGGCTGCGCCTCGGCACGGCGATCGTGCCGGCGTTCACCCGCGCGCCGGCCTGCATGGCCCAGAGCGTGGCCACACTCGCCGACGCGGCCCCCGGCCGGTTCGCCTTCGGCATCGGGACGTCGTCGAACGTCATCGTCGAGCGCTGGAACGGGGTGCCGTTCGTGGAGCCCTACAAGCGCGTCCGGGACATGGTGCGGTTCCTGAAGGCCGCACTTGGCGGTGAGAAGGTGACCCAGACCTACGACACGTTCGAGGTGCAGGGCTTCAAGCTCGGCGTGCGGCCCGAGGTGCTGCCCAAGATCCTCGTCGCGGCGCTGCGGCCGGGCATGCTGCGCCTTGCTGGCCGCGAGGCCGACGGCGCCATCATCAACTGGTTGTCGGCCGAGGACGTTTCCAAGGTCGCCCCGATCGTCCAGGCCGAGGGACCCGACAAGGAGATCGTGTGCCGGATCTTCGTCTGCCCCTCCGACGACCTGGAGGCGGTGCGTGCGGGCGCCAAGTTCGCCATCGCCGCCTACCTCAACGTGCCCGTGTACGCCGCGTTCCACGAGTGGCTGGGCCGGGGTGACGTCCTTGGTGGCATGTGGGAGGCATGGAAAGCCGGTGACCGCAAGGCGGCCCTGGCCGCCATCCCCGACAGCCTGGTGGACGAGCTGGTGGTGCATGGGACGCCTGAGCAGTGCCGCGCCCGCATCCAGCACTACTTCGACAACGGCGTCACCTCGTCGTCGCTGGCCCTGATGCCGCTGGCCCCGTTCGACCATTGGGAGGCCGTGCGCGCGCTGGCGCCCAACGCCGCCTGAGCGACTGCAACGACATCAGGCAGCAGCGGCCGGGTGGCGGGGCGGGTGACGGCGCTGGTCGGCCTGGTCGACCTCCCGTTCGGCTCGGCGGCGCGCCTGGTCGGCCAGCACGGCCCGAGCCTGGGCGACGCCGGCGAGGCCGACACGCCGGGTGCGGGCGCTGAGCCGCAGCGACGAGGGCACGGCGACGGGTTCGAGGAGGTGCAGCTGATCGGAGTGGGGGGTGGCTTCGGTCATGGTGGGCATCATGACGAAGGGGTGTTGCAGAGTTCCGGTCCCGTCCGGAGCTTCAGGGTCTCAGCTGCTGCGGACCAGACGGCCCGGGCGCTCGCCCGTGTCGGTGTCGTGGCGGCGCGTGACGACCCCCCGCACCATCGTCGCCAGGTAGCCGGTGGACGCTTGCAACACCCGGCTGCCCCCGGCCGGAAGGTCCTGGCGGGACTCCGGCGCGTGGATCGTGAGCCGGTCGAGGTCGATGACGTTCACATCGGCCCGCTTGCCCACCTCCAACGTGCCCCGATCGTGGAGCCCGTAGAGGCGAGCGTTGCCGGCTGACTGCTTGGCCACCACCAGCTCGATCGGGAGTCGCTCACCCCGCGTGCGGTCCCGCACCCAGTGGGTGAGGTGGAACGTGGGCATCGACAGGTCGCAGATGAAGTTGACGTGCGCCCCCGCGTCGGACAGGCCGGTGACGGTGTTGGGGTCCAGCAGCATCTCGCGGCACGTCTCGAGCGTCGAGTCCACGAAGTTCGAGCCGACGACGACGGCGAAGGCCTTGCCGTCGTCCTCCAGCAGGAAGTCGTACATGACGTCCTGCGCGTCGCGGCCCTGGGCGACGGCGATGGCGGCCATGGACCGGTCAGGCGTGGGCTCGTAGTCGAGCGGCGCCCGCAAGGAGAACGTGACGCCGAGCGCCTGCTGGAACAGCAGGTACACGTTCTGCATCGACCCCGCCCGATCCGGAGCCATGTCGGGGCTGGCCAGGATGGCCGCCTTCACCTCCGGTTGGCGCATCCGGGCCACCCGCTCGGCCAAGGGCAGGTGGGCGATCTCCAGGTAGGCCTGGCGGCGCATGAAGAGGTGGTACGCGGCGAGGCTGGTGAGGACGCTGACCGACCGGGCCGCCACCTGTGGGTGCAGCTGCGAGCCGGCCTGGTTCGCCGCCGCCGCCAGGTCGAGCACCTCCCGCCAGGTGTCGGGCTCGCTGGCGATCTGGACGGTGGTGAAGGTGACCGGTCGCCCGCTGGCCTGCGAGAGGCGGGCCAGCATGGCCACCTCGTCGGGCGCGGTGTGGTGCTCGCCCCCAAGGGCCTCGAGCTTGCCGATGGCACCGGCGGGGATGGCCTCGAACACACCGCGGCCGGCCCGGCCCATGGCCTGGGCGATGGCGAGCAGCTCCTCCTCGGCCGCGAAGGTGCCGGGCACCGGCCGGCCGGTGATCGATCGGTGGCCGATGGTGCGGGACGTGGAGAAGCCGAGCGCGCCGGCCTCGATCGCCTGCTGTGTCAGCTCGGCCATGCGGGCCAGGTCGTCGACCGACGCGTCGAGGTTCTCGGCGCCCCGCTCACCCATGACGTAGTAGCGCAACGCACCATGAGCCAGCTGCGCGCCGATGTCCACCGTCCAGCGCCGGCCGGCCAGGAGGTCCAGGTAGTCAGGGAAGCTCTCCCACGCGCCCCACGGCATGCCCTCGTAGAGCGCGGTGCCAGGGATGTCCTCGACGCCCTC
>CAZTVJ010000383.1:0-4960 GCA_964616935.1 uncultured Acidimicrobiales bacterium
CGAGATCGCCCGCGTCCTGCGGCCGGGAGGCCACGCCATCTTCCTCATCCCGACCACGTCCACCATGCACCTCGCGCCGAACTACCACTACAACTTCTCGCGCTTCTGGATCGTCGAGGCCATGCGGCGAGCCGGCCTCGAGATCGTCGAGCTCGAAGCGCTCGGCGGCGTGTGGTCGTCGATGGCATCGCACCTCGTCTACTTCTTCTTCCAGGCGGCGCGGGTGGAGGGCATGAGCGATCCCGACATCCGGCGCCGCCCGGCGTTCTGGGCGCTGCTGCCGCTCCAGGTGCTCTACGCGCTGGTGAGCATCCCGGTCTGCCTGCTGCTGTCCCTCGGCGACCTGGCCGAGGAGCCCAACAACCACCTGGTCGTGGCGCGCAAGCCGGCCGGCTAGCGGCGGCTACGAAAGACCGGCGCGATTGCGCTGGCGATCGAGCCATCCCAGCAGGATGGCGACGGCTCTCGGGTCGTGGCGGAGACGGTGCCCGGCGCCGGCGATGAGACGGAGCTCGGCCGCGCCATGGGCCTGCGCGATGAGCCGCGCGTCGACGACCGGCACCGTGTCGTCGTCGTCACCGTGCAGCACCAGCAGCGCCCGCGACTCGAGCCGGCGGGCCCCGTCGAGCGGCCGGCACCCGCGCAGCTCACGGGCCCACTGGTCGAACTTCAGCGGGAAGCTCGGCGTGCGCACGGCGCCGATGTCGCGGGCGTGCTCGAGGAAGCGGCGCGGCTGGCCGGCCCAGTCGTCGAAGTCGGCGCGGGCGCTGAGGGTGGCCACCCCGGCGACGCGTGGGTCATCGGCGGCCAGGCAGAGCGCCAGCGAACCTCCGGTGGCCGTACCGGCCAGCCACACACCGTCGGGGTCGGCCGCGTCACCAAGGTGCTCGATGGCCGCTTGGAGGTCGCGCTGCCAGCCCGCCAGGCTGAAGTCTCCCTCGCTCTGCCCACAGCCCCGGAACGTGAAGGTCATGGCCGCGAACCCCAGCTCGTTGGCCACCCGATCGATCAGCTCAGGAAACGTACCGGCCGATTGGCGGGCATCGAGCGGGCCGACCGGGAAGCCGTGGCAGAGCACGAACCCGGGCCAGCGGGCGGGACCACCAGGGGTGCGGGCTGCCGGCATGGCCAGGTAGCGAGCCAGCTTCAGCCCGTCGGACTCGAACCAGCCGTTCACCAGGAGGCCGCGGCGCGAGTCGGCACGGGCTAGGACCCGCCGCGATGGTCGCGCCCGCCGGCGCACTGGCGGCAGGCGCGGTAGCCGCGGTTGCGCGCCTCGGACAGGACGTCCGGCGCGAAGCACGTGAACGCTTCCGCCTGCATGAGGTCGTCGATGACCTCGGGCGCGGTGCAGGCGTCGATGTCGTGCACCACCTGGTTGCGCTTGTCACCGACGTACCGGTGCTCCTCGAAGCGGGTGAGCCGTTCCACCCGGGCGACCTTACCGGGATGGACCACGGAGGACGGTGGCCAGGGCGACGGCGTGCGGACCGGCCTTGCCACGAAACCGGTGAAGCGTTCTGGCAGGATCTTCGTGTGCGCACCACGACCCGCTCCCGTCTCCTCGCCCCCGCCCTCGGCCTCGCCGCTGCGATGGCGCTCCTCCTCACCGCCTGCGGCAGCGACAACGCCTCGCCCCCGGCGGTGTCGAGCGGCTCGCTTGAGGGCCCCACGTGGCTGCTCGACATGAAGGCACTCGGCGTCGACGGTGCCGACGACATCACCTCCACCATCACGTTCGCCGACGGCAGGGCAGCCGGAAGCAACGGCTGCAACCAGTTCACCGGCCCGTACACGCAGGACGGCAGCAAGCTCACCATCGGCCTGCTGGCCGGCACGCAGAGGGCGTGCACGCCGCCGGGCTCCGAGGTGGAGACGACCGTGATGGCGAAGCTCGGTGAGGTCAAGGGTTTCGCCATCAGCGGCGAGACGTTGACCCTCAACGACGGATCCGACAAGGCGCTGTTGACCTACACCGCCTCCACCCCGTCGATCGAGGGCGCGTGGACCGCGGTGTCGGTGATCTACAACGACGCCATCCGCTCCGTCATCATCGGTACCGACCTGACCGCGGAGTTCACCACGGACGGCAACGTCAGTGGATCGGCCGGCTGCAACAACCTGAGCGGCGGTTACACGGTCGACGGTCAGACCGTGAAGATCGGCCCGCTCGCCACGACGCGCAAGCTCTGCGACAGCCCCGAGGGAGTCATGGAGCAGGAGGCCGGCTACGTGAAGGCGCTGGAATCGGCCACCCGCTTCGACCAGGTCGGCCCGCAGCTGCAGCTGTTCAACGCCGAGGGCCAGAACGTCGTCACGTTCGACAAGGCCAGCGGCTGACGGCTCCCGTCAGCTGAGCGGCTCGTCCTCCACGGGCGGCCCGACGGCGCCGATCTCGTCGAAGTACGCCAGGTGGGCCTCGACGACGTTGGCCACGTCCACGTCCTCCACGACCAGGCCGGTCTGCTCGGCCCGGCCGATGAGATAGCCGACGGCGCTGGTCTCGTCGACCACGACCGGCACATCGATGTCCTGCACCTGGTCGACGGCGACCGGCGGCTGCAGCCCCTTGTCCCGCAGCTGGACCATGTGGAGCCGCAGCAGCGCGGCCACATCGTCGGGCGTCAGCCGGGCTTGGCTGTCGGCCGGGAGGTGGTCGGAGACGTACTCGACGGCGTCGTCCAGGACGTAGACCGCCCGCGGCGCGAGTGCGTCGAGGCGGTGGGACTCCCGCCCGACGGCAGCCGCGGCGATGGCGAAGACGACGACGGCCGCCAGCACCACGAGGACGATCGCCACGACGGACATCGCCGGCGAGGGTACCGGCCAAGCGGAGAGCCATATGGGCGGCGCAGCGCGCCGCTAGGAAGTTCTCGGCTGGCGCCGAGGGAAGCGCCAGCGACGAGGCGCACGCGGCGCGAGGAGGAAGCGAAGCGGACGACGAGCCCGCCATCAACAGGGAAGCGCCAGCGGACGACGAGCCCGCCTTCAACTCAGATGCCGATGCGCTGAGCGAGCAGCTCCCGGTGGTACGACGGGTCTCCGAACAGCAGCTCGCTGAACTTGGCTCGCTTGAAGTACAGGTGCGCGGGGTGCTCCCACGTGAAGCCGATGCCGCCGTGGATCTGGATGTTCTCGGCGGCAGCGTGGAAGTAGGCCTCCGACGTGTACGCCTTCGAGAGCGATGCCACCGACGGCAGCTCGTCGTTCATCTCGGCCGCGCACCACATGGCGTAGTAGGCAGCGGACTTGGCCGACTCGACCTCGAGCAGCATGTCGGCGCACTTGTGCTTGATGGCCTGGAACGAACCGATGGGCCGGCCGAACTGCACCCGCACCTTCGCGTACTCGACGGCCATCTCCAGCACCCTCTGGGCGCCGCCCACGTTCTCCGAGGACAGGCCGACCGATGCAAGGTCGAGCACCGTCGACAGGGCGTCCCAGCCGCTGCCCTCGGCACCGAGCAGGCGGGCCGGCGTGTTGGAGAACTCGAGCCGGGCCTGCTTGCGTGTCTGGTCCATGGTGGACAGCGCGGTCCGGGTGAGCCCCGCCGCGTCCCCTTCGACCGCGAAGAGGCTGACGGCACCGCCCGTACGGGCGGCGACGACGACGAGGCTGGCCGTGTGGCCGTCGAGCACGAACATCTTCGTGCCGGACAGCGTGTAGCCGTCACCGGACCTGGTGGCCTCCATCGTGATGCCACCCTCGTCCCACTTGCCGGAGGGCTCGGTGAACGCCAGCGTGGCGATGGTCTCGCCGGCCGCGATGCCGGGCAGGTAGTCCTTCTTGGCGGCCTCGTCACCACTCTGCAGCAGCGCGTTGGCCGCCAGGACGACGGTGGAGAAGTAGGGGGCGCACAGCAGCGCCCGACCCTGCTCCTCGAGCACGATGCCGAGCTCGACCCACGAATAGCCCGAGCCGCCGAACTCCTCCGGGATGGCCAGGCCCTGGAGGCCGAGCTGCTCGCCCATCTGCGACCACACGGCGGGGTCGTAGCCCTCGGTGGTCTCCATCAGGCGACGGACCTCGGTCTCGGGTGACTTCTGCTCGAGGAAGGCTCGGACGGTCTTGCGGAGCTCTTCCTGCTCCTCGCTGAAGGCGAAGTTCATGGCGGTTCCCCTCGGGCGTGCTGCGGGTGGGATGACTGCTCTGGTGTCTACTGCGGCGCCGCGGCCCTGTCGAATCATGATGTGTACACCGGTGCGACACGCACGGGCTATCCTCGGACCGGTGGAACGGCTCGGCATCCGCGATCTGCGCAACCAGACGGCGGCCGCCGTGCGGCGAGCCGGGGCCGGGGAGCGCATCATCGTCACCGTCGACGGACGACCGGTGGCCCAGCTCGGCCCGCTCGACCCGCTCCAGGGTCCTCCGTCGCTCGACGATCTCGCTGCTCGAGGCCTGGTCACGCTGCCGCGGCGGCCGGACCGCCCCGAGCCCGCCGTCACGGTCACGCTGTGGGCCGGGGTGCGCCTGGACCGCCTCCTGCGGGAGCTGCGCGGCTCGTGAGCCGGCGCCGCGACCGATGACCCTGGCCCTCGACACCAGCGCGCTGGTCGCCCGCTACCTCGACACGGCCGAACGACCGGTCGTGCTGCAGGCCATGGCGGACGACCACGATTGGTGCGCGAGCACGCTGGCACTGACCGAGGCGCTGATGCTGGTCGATCGCGTGGCCGACGACCCGCACGTGCGCGACGACCTCCGCCGGGCACTGCGCGACGACTGGGAGCGCATCGCCGCCGTGCCCCTTGACCAGGCCTGTCTCGACCGCGCGGCCGAGCTCGGCCGCAGCCAGCCGTTGCGGATGGTGGACGCGCTCCACCTGGCCGCAGCCGATCGGCTGCCCCGCCCGGTGACCTTCGTGACCTTCGACCACCGCCAGCTGGGCGTGGCCATGGCCCTCGGCTTCGACGTCATCTCCACCTGACCGGCGCAAGAGGGGCTTTCCCATTTCGCG
>CAZTVJ010000384.1:0-15560 GCA_964616935.1 uncultured Acidimicrobiales bacterium
AGACGACCCGGACCCGATCGGCACCGAAGAGCGTCCGGACCTGGTTGGCCACGTGCTCGCTGATCGTGTGCACCCACGCACCGGAGTCGACCGCTCGCCGGATGATCGGCTCGAACGACCGAACGGTGGCGTCGGCCAGGGTGGGGTCGGTGATGAACGAGACGTCGTGCACGCTCACCACGGTGGGCCACCGGGTTGGTGGGACGACGTAGTTCGTCCCGTGTACGACGTCGGCGCCCCGCAACGTGCGGCGTCCGCTGGGATGGTCGATCCGAGCCCAGGCCGCCAGGGCGGCCCGTGCGGGGTACGGAAAGCGGCGCACATCGTCCGCCACCGGTGCCCGCAGGCTGAGCGCGTACGGCAGCATGGTGACGTCGTCGCGTTCAGCGAGCTCGTCGAGCAAGCGAGCCACCAGCGTGCCGATGCCGGTGCGCTGGCCGAGCAGTGGGGTGGTGTCGGCGGCGACCCGGAGCGGCCCCGTCACCGGCTTCGCCCCGGGGAGATGGCTGCTGGCCCTGGACGTCACGGCTCGATGGGGACGTCGTGAAGGGCCTCGACGAGCGACTCCTCGTCGGGCTGGACGCCGGCGGCCAGGCGGCTGCGCAGCGAGATCGCGAAGGCCACCAGCGCGGCGGCCGAGCCGATGATCATCCCCAGCTCGATGCGGAGCAGCAGGTCGTTGCCACCGGCGGCGAGGGCGAGCAGGAAAGCGATCATGCCGGTGACCCAGCCCACGGCGACCAGGGCGTGACCCCGGAGGGCGATGATGGCCTGGGCGAGCGTGAGCGCGACCATGTAGAGCGCGAAGGCGAAGGCGAGGAGGGTCAGCGTCCGGCGTGAGAGGTCGCTGTCGAACAGCAGCTCGAGCGCGAAGGGCCCGATCAGGAAGGCCGCCGCGGTGCCCAGCCCGCCGAGCGCGATCACGGCCATCAGCAGCCGCCGGAAGCCTTGCCGGAACTCGACCACCATGCCCCGGGCCGACAGCCGGGCGAGCTTCGGGAGCAGAGCGGCCTGGACGGCCTGGAACAGGAACAGCGGCACCCTCGCGATGAGCACCGCCGCGTTGAACGAGCTGACCAGGGCCTGCTCGGACGGCAGCGCCAGCAGGCTGGCGGCCAGTGGTCCGGCGTTGACGAGGGTTGCGGCCATCACCGAGCCGGCCAGCAGCCAGCCGAGGTTGGGGGTGAGCTCGCCCCAGGACGCCTCCGGCCCCTCGGTCAGTGCCTCGGCGGGGCGGGCCACCAGGAGCGCTACCACGACGGCGATGAGCGGCGGGATGCCGACCAGGAGGCCGTAGGGCACGACCGCCGAGACGCCGGCGACGGCCAGCGCCACCGTGGCACCGACTCGCACGAGACCATCGGTGCCCATGAAGGTGCCGTAGCCACCGAACCGACCAGTGCCTGAGAACAGGCCGCGCACGAAGTGGGCCGAGGCGTAGCCGACGAAGGCCACGAGCAGGGCGATGACGAGGCCCCAGACGCCGGAGAACAGCTGGTTGGCGAGGAACGACGAAAAGATGAGGATGACCGCGCCGATGACGACGACGAGACCCCCGGCGAGCACCGCAGCCCGGCGCACGACGGGCCGCCCGCCCTGGCGGAGGGCACGACGGTGGGCGAGGGCTCGACCGACCTCCTGCTCGACCGGCAGGAAGAACCCGGGTGCTAGCACGAACGTGGTGAACCACAGGACCGAGAGCGGGGCGAAGGCGTCCTCGCCGAGCATCTTTCGCGACAACGACAGGTAGGCGTACGACGCCAAGCCCGAGATGAGCAGACCGACACCGACGGAGAAGGTGCCCTCCGGTAGAGGGTTGCGCTGCGCTGCCCGCGCCGAGGGAGGTGGGTCCGCCGAGGCCAAGGGGGCCAGGGTACCGGTCGCGCTCCGCGCGATCGGAGCGGCCGCGGCCCCGCGGGCCCCGAGCCCGGGTACGGTGATCTCGACCCGTCGCCACGAACCCGGAAGGGAGATCGCGGTGTCCAGGATCTTTGCTCTTCTGCGGCGCGGGTGGGCGGCCGGCGCAGCCCCACTCATCGTCATGTCGGTCGTGCCGCTCGTTGCCGTCGCCCCGGCAGTGGCCCAGGCAGCCGACCAGACCGGGCCTCCCGGGGCGGCGAGCCAGGGCTACGGGTCCAACGTCACCATCGTCGGCCACGGCTTCGGCCACGGCGAGGGGATGGGCCAGTGGGGCGCGTACGGCTACGCCACGAAGTACGGCTGGTCCTGGCAGGCCATCCTCGCCAACTACTACGGCGGCACCTCGCTGGCCGGCATCGACCCGAACCAGCCGATCTCCGTGCGGCTCCAGGCCCTCGACGACCGGCCGTTCACCGCCTTCGTGCAGGACAGGGGCTTGCTGGCGACGAACGCCGACGGCGCCGTGAACCGGTACCGGTCGATCGTCACCCTCGAGACCGGGCCGGGCGTCTACAACGTCTACGGGCGGACCGACGCAACGGTGTGCCCGAGCGCGGCGGCCCCGTTCGACCCCACGGGGTGGGCCACGATCGCGGCGGGCCGGCCGTCGTCGGTCGCGAGTGGCCAGTACCTCGATATCGGTGTGCCCGGTGTCGACCCGAACACGCCCGACGCCACAAGCCTCACCGGCGTCTGCCAGCCCGACGGCGCCGTCATCTACTACCGGGGGACGCTGCGGGCCGTGAACGGCTCGGCGGGCGAGAACCGGACCGTGAACGTGCTGCCGCTCGACTTCTACGTGCGGGCGGTCGTGCCGCGGGAGATGCCGGCCTCGTGGGGCACCTCAGCCGGGGGAGCGGGCATGAACGCGCTGCGGGTGCAGGCGGTGGCGGCTCGGTCGTTCGCGCTGGCGGGTGGCATCCGTTGGCCCTACGCCAGGATCTGCGACACGCAGTCGTGCCAGGTGTACGGGGGTGTGGCTCGGCGTGCGTCGGTGGGCGCCACGCTGCAGCCGCTCGAGGCACCCACTGCCACGGCGGCTACGGCTGAGACGGTGGGCCTGGTGATGGTCCGCAGCGGCGCCATCGTCTCGGCCATGTACTCGTCCTCGACCGGCGGGATCACGGCCGGGGTGCTGTTCCCCTCGGTCGTCGACGTCGGCGACGAGGTCTCGCCCCACCGGACGTGGAGCACGTCCGTATCGGTGGCCACGATCGAGGCCAAGTGGCCAGCGGTCGGTCGGCTGCTGTCCATCGAGGTCACCCGGCGAAACGGCAAAGGTGATTGGGGCGGGCGCGTTCTCGAGCTCTACCTACGCGGCTCGGCCGGCAGCCTGAAGCTCACCGGCGATCAGCTCCGCATCGGGCTCGGCCTGAAGTCGAACTGGTTCAACGTGCCTGCCGGTTGCACGGACCAGGTTGGTGGCACGCCCACGCCGACACCGTCACCCGGAACCTTCACCGCGGTGACGCCGTCTCGGGTCGTAGATACGCGCACCGGGCTGAACGCGCCCGGTCGGCTCGGCGCGGCGTGCGTGCTGGCCGTACGGCTCGCCGGCCTCGGCGGCATCCCGGCGACGGGAGCCACGGCCGCGGCGGTGAACGTGACGGTGGTGACGCCGTCGGGTTCGGGCTACGCCACGGTGTACCCGTGCTCGGTCGGACGGCCGCTGGCGTCCAGCCTGAACTTCGCGGCGGCGGCGGTGGTGCCCAACCTGGTCACCGTGCCGCTCGACGGAGACGGCTTCGTCTGCTTCTACGCCACGACGGCGACCGACGTCCTGATCGATGTCATGGGCTGGTACGGCGGCACGACCGGCGATCTGTTCCGCGCCGCCGGCCCCTCCCGCCTCGTCGACACCCGCCAGGAAGCCGGAGGCGCGGGCGCACTCGCCGCCGGGGGCGTGCTGCGGGTGCCTGTGGTCGGCGGCGCCGGTGCGCCGGCAGGCACCTCGGTGCGGGCGGCCGCCCTGAACATCACCGTCACCCGGCCGCTCGGTGCTGGCTACCTCAGCGTCTACCCGTGTGAGAGCGGTCCGCCGGCCACCTCGAACGCCAACTTCACGTGGGCCAGGACGGTGGCCAACCAGGTGGTGGTGGCGGTGGGCGCGTCGGCCCAGGTCTGCGTGCTCTCCTCGGCCGAGACCGACCTCATCGTCGACCTGCTCGGGTGGTACGGACCGACCGGCGGTGCGCGCTTCACGCCGGTTCCACCGTCGCGAGCGCTGGACACGCGCAACGCCGTCGGCGTGCCCGGTGGCGCTCCCCTCGGTGCCGGCGGTCGCATCGAGCTGGCTCTGGCTGGTTCGGGCCCTGTGGCCGCCGGGGCGACCGCCGTGGCGCTCAACGTGACGTCCACGTCGACCGCAGCGGACGGCTACGTGACCGTCTACCCGTGCGGGCCGGTGCCGGGTGCGTCGAACCTGAACCCGATCCGTGGGCTCGACGTCGCCAACCACGTCATGGTGCCGCTCGGACCGGGTGGTCGGGTCTGCCTCACGACGAGCTCGTCGACACATCTCGTCGCCGACGTCGCGGGCTTTTTCACGGCCTGACGACCAGGGCGCCGGCCGGTGCTGCACCGGCCGGCGCGCAAGCCGTTGGTCGGGAGGTCAGGCGGCCTTGGTGGAGGTGCCCAGCATGAGCTCGCGGACCTGGGCCCGGGCCGCCTTGGCGGTCTCGAACGCGAGGTCCAGGGCCTTCTCGGCCGGCTCCGGCAGCCGGTCGCCGTACTCGACGACGAACTCGCTGATGCGCGTCTCGAGCGCCGACATGCGCTCGTCGAGCGCCTTGATCTGGGGCTCGACGCGGTCGGTGATGGTCGAGACCTGGTCGCGGCTGGCGGCCAGGCGCGCCTCGATCTGCGTGCGCAGCTCGGCGAGCTGCTCCTGGGCCTTCTGCACGGTCACGACGGTGAGGCCGACCGAGAGGTTCAGGGCGTCCTTGGCGATCTTCGCCGCCTTGTCGGGCACGTCGTCGAACTTGAGCTGATCGAACATTGGGGGGTGCTCCTGGGTGGGGGGATGGAAGCGTGTGCTAGCAGAATACGCCGAAGTGCTAACTATTGCAAGCACTCTTGCATGTACTTCGTCAGATCTCCTCCTCGTTCGCCTCTAGCCGGCCCGAGCGGACCGCCTCGACGAGGGCAGCGTGGTCCCGCTCGTTCTGGTCGGCGTAGGCGCGGGCGAACGCGACCATGGCGATCGACATGGCGCTGCCCGTACCGAGGTAGCCGTGCAACAGACCGGGTCCGACCGAGCGGGCGTGGGCGCGGGCCAGCACGCCCCCGCAGAGGTAGGCGTAGCGCGTCAGCGTCACGCCGTTGGCGCGATCCAGGTTGATCGAGCCCTTCATGTCACGCAGCTGGCGGACGTAGAAGTCGCGCCCACCGAAGGTGGACCAACCGATGAAGAGGTCGGTCGTTGCCTGCATCAGCCGCTGGCCCGTCACGACCCGGTGACCATGGTTCTCGTGCGTGCTGCTGCCGGCGTACGGCTCGAGCACGGACGCCTCGGCCTCCTTGAGCTGGAGGAACAGTGGATCGAGCGCGCCCCGACCCTCGAAGAGAACGATGCTGGCTCGCATGCCGACGCTGCCGACCCCGACGACCTTGCGAGCCGCATCGACGAACCGGTAGTGCGACAGGAGGTGGCGCCGATCGTCCTGCAGCGTCGCCGCGTACCCGTCGAAGAAGTTCCGCACCTCGATGTGGTCCTCGAGGTCGTCGAAGCGAACGATCAGTGGTGGCCGCTCGACGATGCGACGCTGGCCGTCCACCACCTCGGTGAGCTTGGACAGCGCATCGAGGACGGTGTGGCTCTTGGTCTTCTCGGTGAAGCGCTCGATGGAGCGGCGGGCCGACCGATCGGGTATCAGGGCCGTCAGCGAGTCGAGATCGATGTGGGCGTAGCGGATGTCGAGGGTGGTCATCCCCGACAGCCGTGTGATCTGACCGGCGTAGCCTCGCACCGCGGCCTGGACCGCGGGCTCCTCCTGGTCGGTGAGGCCGATGGTGCGGGCCGCCACGGCACAGCTCGCCGCCAGGCGCTTCAGGTCCCACTCCCAGGGCGCCGGCAGCGTCTCGTCGAAGTCGTTGACGTCGAAGACGAGGCGGCGTTCCGGGGACGCGTAGGCCCCGAAGTTCAGCAGGTGAGCATCGCCGCAGGCCTGCACGTTGAGGCCGGTGCTCGGCATGCGGGCCAGATCCCACGCCATCACTGCGGGTGCTCCGCGGTAGAACGTGAACGGCGACTTCAGCATCCGCCCGTAGCGGATCGGGACCAGCTCCGGGACTCGGTTGCGGTTCGATTCCTCGAGCACGGCGATGGGGTCCGGTCGATCAGGCGACGGGGTCCAGTCGCCAAGTGCAGCCCTGCTCACCTCCTTGCGCACCGCCCGCCCCTGCTCGACGAGCTCGGCCCTCGCCAGATGTCCGGGATCGGTGATGCGGGCCATGCCTTGTCGTTGCTCGTCGTCGCTCATGGCTCACGTTCCAGTCCCCAGCGGTGCTCGGCCGACGGAGATCTTGCCGCACGGTGCCGGCGCGTGCGCTGGATGCGGGTGCCGTGGTGGGGCGGGTGCTGGAGGCTACCCTCGACCCTTCGTGGAGGAACCGGCCCCGACTGCACCCCCGGTCGTCGCGGTCGTCGTCGCGCATGAGCCTGGGCCCTGGTTCGATGAGGTGATCGAGGGCCTCGCGGCGCAGGACTACCCAAACTTCCGGGTGCTGTTCCTCGACACCGGAGCCGAGGGTGAGTTCGCGGCCCGCCTCGGTGACCGTGTTCCCGGCGCCTTCGTGCGCTCGTTCGAGGAGCACGGCGGCTTCGGCGGCGCCGCCAACGAGGCGCTCCGGCTGGTCGAGGGGTCGGGCTTCTTCTGCCTGCTCCACGACGATGTCGCCCTGGAACCCGACACCATCCGCCTGCTGGTGGAGGAGACCTACCGCTCGAACGCCGGCGTCGTTGGTCCGAAGCTCGTGTCCTGGGATGCGCCCGAGCACCTGCTCGAGGTCGGCTCCGCGGCCGACAAGTTTGCGACGCCGGCCCCGCTTGTCGAGCCGGGCGAGCTGGACCAGGAGCAGCACGACGCCGTCCGCGACGTGTTCTTCGTGCCGTCGGCGTGCCTGCTCGTGCGCATCGACCTGTTCCGTGCCCTGGGCGGCTTTGACGAGGTGCTCGCCTTCGACGGGGACGACCTGGACCTGTGCTGGCGTGCCCATGTGGCCGGAGCGCGCGTGCTCGTGGCGCCGGTTGCGCGAGCGAGGCACCGCCAGGATCTGGCCGAGCGCCGGCCCACGCTCGACCGTCCTCGCCTGGCGGCCCGCCACCGGCTCCGGACCGTGCTGACCAACTACAGCCCTTCCCACCTCGTGCGCGTCCTGCCGCAGCACGCGCTGCTCACGCTCACGCTGGCCGTCGTCGCGGCTGTGACCGGCCGCTTCCACACCGCGGCGGCGGAGCTGGGGGCGTGGCCCTGGAACCTGGCTCGCTGGGGGCAGATCCGGGCCAAGCGGCGCCAGGTGAAGCTGTCGCGCCTGGTCCCCGACCGTGAGGTGCGGACGCTGCAGGTGCACGGCAGCGCCCGCCTGTCGGCCTTCTTCCGCGGTCGCACCGCGACGGGAGAGCGGCTGGGCTCGGTCGGCGCTGCCGGCCGGAACATGGCGGCGAGCTTTCGGGCCGGCGCACCCCGCAGCTCGCTCGTCGTCTGGGCCGTGCTCATCGTGCTGTTCCTCCTCGGCAGCCGAGCCCTGATCACCGATGGGGTCGCTGCGGTCGGGACGTTGCTGCCCTTCCCCGACCGGGCGAGCTCGCTGCTTGGCGACTACCTGACCTCCTGGAACCTCCACGGCCTGGGCTCGGCCGCAGCCCTTCCCGCTGGCTACGCGTTGCTGGGCCTCGGCGGCGTGGCCACGTTCGGGCACATGGCGTTGCTGCGCACCCTGCTCGTGGTCACCCCGCTCCTGCTCGGCTACCTCGGGGCGTGGCGCCTGGCCAGGCCGCTCGGCAGTCAGCGGGCCAAGCTCGGCGCCGTCGTGATCTACGCGGCCGTCCCCCTCGGCTACAACGCCATCGCCACGGGGCGCTGGGCGGGTGTCATCGTCTACGGCGCCCTGCCGTGGGTCGTGGCGTCGTTGGCCCGCCTCAGCGGTCTGGCACCTTTCGCACCGCAGGACGGGGTGCCAAGCCGTTCGCTCCTGTCCCGGGCCGCCGGCCTCGCCTTGCTCACCGCCGTGGTGTCGGCCCTCGTTCCCGTCTTTGCGCTGGTCGTCGTGCTCACCGGCGCCGGCCTCTTCCTCGGCACCCTGCCCGTCGGCGGTGTGCGGGGCGTCGCCCGCGCCCTGGCCGCTGCCGTCGTCGCCGCGCTCGTCGCGATGCTCCTCCTGCTCCTGCCGTGGGGGTGGTCGCTGTTGAGCAGCGGCTCGTGGCCCACCCTCACCTCTGTGGCCATCCCGGGCGGCGAGCGGCTCGGGTTCGCGGAGGTGGCGACCTTCTCCACCGGCCCGATCACCATGGGTTGGTTCGGTTGGGCGTTCGCCTTCGTGGTGGTGGCAGCGCTGCTCATCGGGCGCGACTGGCGGCTCGCCTGGGCCAGCCGGGCCACCGGGCTGATCGTGGTCTCGGTGCTCGTCGCGTGGCTCGGCGACCGCGGCAGCCTCCCGTTCGCCCTGCCGGCCCTCGAGGTGGTCCTCGCGCCCGCGGCCGTCGGCCTCGCCCTGGCCGCGGCGGCAGGGGCAGCAGCGGTGGAGCGGGACGTCGCTGGCACCAGCCTCTCGTGGCGTCAACCGCTCGGCACCCTGGCGGCGATCGCCGTGGGCATCAGCGTCCTGCCTGCGCTCGTGGCCGTGCCCGACGGACGCTGGAAGCTGGGCACCACCGACTTCGCCGACTCGCTCGCGTTCTTGCCCACGCAGCGCCAGGCGGGCGACTTCCGCGTCCTGTGGGTCGGTGACCCCAGGAACATCCCGGGCACGCCGTGGGAGCTGGACTCCGGTACCGGCTACGCGCTGTCCCACAACGGCCCGCCGACCGTGCGCGACCTGTGGGCCGTGGCGCCGACGGAGGCGGAGGCGCTGGTGGCCGAAGCGCTGCAGCTCGCTGCGGATGGCCAGACGGCTCGGCTCGGGCGACTGCTTGCACCGATGAGCATCCGTTACATCGCCGTGCCGAGTGAGCGAGCGCCGGCGTCGGAGGGCACGCCCGAGCACGTGGCGCCGGCGGCGCTCGGGACAGCGCTCGCCTCGCAGCTCGACCTCAAGGCCATCGAGCTCGACGATGCGCTCGTGCTCTACGAGAACACGACGTGGATCCCCGAGCGGGCCTCGCTGAGCGCGGGATCGGCTGCCGCGAGTGGCCAAGCCGGCGTGGACACCCTGGTCCGGTCCGATCTCAGCGGGTCCACCGCCGTGCTCGGCGAGGCCAGCGGCCCGCTGGGTCATGGTGGGGCGGTCGAGGCGGGGACCGTCTACCTGAGCCAGGGGGCGTCGGACCGCTGGCGCCTCACGGTGGACGGGGCCGAGGTGCCCCGTACCCCCGCCTTCGGATGGGCCAACGCCTTCGAGGTCGCGTCGCCAGGCCGGGCCGCCCTGCGGTTCGATCGCTCACCGCTGCGCTGGTTGCTCGTGGCCCTCCAGGCCGCCATCTGGGTCGCCTTGATCTGGCTGGCGAGCCGGTCGGGTCGTCGGCGCGCCAGGCGGCGCGCGGCCGCCGATGACGTGCCCGTGCTCATCGCGCTCGGTGGCGCCGAGCTCGCGGTGGTCGGCGCGGTCGCGCCGAGCCGTGCCGACTCGGTCGTGCCCGACGAGGCTGGCGTCGCGGTCGGCGACGCTGCGGCGACAAGCGTCGAAGCGTCGTCATCGGCGACCATCGACCCCGTGGCCGACAGCCCGGGTCAAGACGCCCCCGACATCCGCTGGGGCGCGACCACTGCGACCGAGAGCGACGACGGCGGAGACCCGCGGTGAGCGAGCGCAGCGAGCTCCATGTGACGGTGCCCCGGTGAGCCTCGCCCGCATCGTGCCGATCGCGGCGCTCGGGGCCCTGATCGTCGGCGCAGTGCTCGTCGATCGGGACCTCGCGCCCGCGCCCGCCGTGGAGTTCGGCGCCGTCACCGTCTCGCCCATGCCGGTCACACCGAGCGGAGCGCCCCTGTCGTCGTCGTGGTTCTGCCCCGGCGTGCCGTCGGGGCCGCCCGAGGGCGGTGACGGTGTCGTGAGCGTCCTGAACAGTGGGGCGGCCCCGATCGAGGGGTCGGTCACCGTCTACCCGAGCGAAGGGCAACCCGTCAGCGTCCCACTGGTCGTGCGCGAGCGCAGCCGCACCGACCTTCGCCTGGCCGACGTGGCGCCATCGTCGTGGTCCGCCGCCGTGGTCGAGCTGCTCGGAGCCGGCGGCGTCGTGGAGCAGACCGTGACCGGCGCAACGGGACGCTCGGCCTCGGCCTGTGCCAATGCCGCCGCCTCCACCTGGTACCTCGCCGACGGGTCGACCACGGTGGATGCGGCGCTCAGCCTGCTCATCTTCAACCCGTTCCCCGACGATGCCATCGTGGACGTCTCGTTCTCCACGGCGGAAGGGACGCGCACGCCCCAGGACGTGCAGGGGCTTCCCATCCGCGGCCGCAGCCTGCGGGTCCTGCCGCTGAACGACATCGTCCGTCGGGAACCGACGCTCGCCACGTCGGTGGTGGCCCGCAACGGGCGCGTCGTCGTCGGTCGGGCCCAGGCCTACCTCCAGGGGCCGAAGCGGGCGCTGTCGGTCAGCCTCGCCTCGCCCGTGCCGGCCGAGCAGTGGTGGTTCGCGACCGGCGACAAGGGGGAGCGGGCCACGGAGCGCATCTCGATCCTCAACCCGGGGGAGTCCGACGCCGAGGTGGACGTGTCCTTCTATCCGGCGGACCCGACCGCAGCCGTGGCGGGCGAGCCGGTGAGCATCACCGTGCCCGCCGGCACCTCGGTCGTCGTTGACGCGAACGCCGCGGAGACGGTGGTGGCCGGGCCCCACAGCATCGTGGTCGTCTCCGAGCCCGGGCGACCGGTCGTGGCCGAGCGGACGCTCGACGTGCAGGGCGACACAGCCGTGAACGTCACCCTCCAGCCCGGCTCGCCGCTCGTCGCACCGGAATGGACCTTCGTGACAGGCGCGGCCGACGGCTCGGAGGCGCTCGTCATCGCGAACACCACGGGCGAGGCTGCGACGGTCACCGTGCTCGCCCTCGGGCCCGCGGGCTTCACGCCGCTCCCCGGACTGGAGGACGTGACGCTTCCCGCGGCGGGGACGTTGCGGGTCGACCTCGACGAGAAGGGCGCGTCCGGGCTGCCGGTCTCTGTCACGGCGACGACCGACGTCGTGGTCGAGCGGATCGTCGGCGCGCCCGTGGGGCAGCCGGGCATCTCGATCACCCGAGGGGTGCCAACCCTCTCCGCAGGCTGACCGATCATGAGCGAGCGAAGCGAGCTCCATGTGACGGTGCGGTGTTCGCCGCTTCGCGGCGAACGGCTCACTGGTGCCCCCGGCGGTTCGCAGTCCCCAAGCTGTCCTCATGACCGGTCGGTGCACCAGTGAGCCAGGTCCTGGTCGGGATGGCCCTGGTGGCGGCGGCGCTCGTCGTGGCGTTCGCCATCCAACGGTGGCGCCGGCCCGACCCGCCCACCCGTCCCGGAGGCTGGCCGGTGCCCGCGCAGCTCGACCGGAACGACTTCCCGCTGCCCGAGGTGGCCTGGTTGGTGGCGGTGTTCACCTCGGCGAGCTGCCAGTCGTGCGCCGGGGTGCTGGCCAAGGCCTCGGTGCTCAAGAGCGACGCGGTGGCGGTGGCCGGGGTGGAGGTGGGCGAACGGCCCGACCTGCATCGGCGTTATGGCGTGGAGGCCGTGCCGATCACGGTCGTGGCCGATGCCAGCGGGGTGGTGCGGGCTGCGTTCGTCGGGCCGGTCACGGCCACCGACCTCTGGGCCAGCGTGGCGGAGGTGCGCGAGCCGGGCTCGTCGCCCGAGCCGCAGCTCGGCCAGCCGGACGCTCCCTCGGGCACGCTCTCGCCGTAGCGGCGATGCTCCTGGGCTGACGCCGGGTCTAGGTACCGGTGGCGGCCGTCAGCTGGGCGAGGATGTCGGGCGGGACGAAGTTGTTCTCGGTGGTCGTGTCGGCCTCTACCAGCTCGACCATGCGCTGCACGACCTCGGCCGGATCCATCTGCCCGTTGGTCACGAGCTCTCGCATCATCGTGAACAGCTCCGTCGAGCCGGCGTTCACCGAGTCTGCCCCGAACCACTCCCACATCGAAGCAGCCATGCGGTCGTTGAACCCGGTCGAGTAGGGACCGGGGTTGAGCAGCGTCACGTCCACGCCTTGGCCGGCCAGCTCGGCTCGCATCGCCTTGCCCATGGCCTCGAGGGCGTGCTTGGTCATCGAGTAGGGGCCGAAGGACGGGCCCGACATGACCCCGGCGATGGACGACACGATGATCACCCGCCCGGACCCGCGAGCGACCATCCCGGGGAGCACCTGCTGGGTGATGGCCAGCGTGCCGAACACGTTCACCTCGAACAGCTGGCGCACGCGATCCATGGGCACGTCAGCCATCGGTCCGGTCTGGCCGGCGCCGGCGTTGTTCACGAGGACGTCGATCTCCCACGCGGCGGCGAGCTCGACATCGCTCGTCGTGATGTCGAGCTTGGCCACCGTGAGCTGCGGTGCCTCGGCCCGGAGGTCAGCGGCTTGCGACTCGGTCTCGGTGGTGGCGATCACGGTGTGGCCGCGGGCGGTCAGAGCCAGCGCCGCGCCCTTGCCGAACCCCGATCCGGCTCCGGTGATGAGGACCGTCTTGGCCATGCGAGCTCCTCGAGGTCGGGCGGTGAGGCTGATGCTCGACGGACTGTAGGGCCTCGCGGTTCGGTCCGTGCTCGCCGACCGGGCGGTGGGCGCGCTAGGTGCCACCGCCGACCGGCGGTGGTGGGGGCGGTAGCGCAGGGCGCGAAGGCCGGCGAGCCGGGATGATCAGGAGCCCGATCACGATGGCGGCGCCGGACAGCCCGACGACGGCGCCCAGCAGGCCGGTGAGGCGCTGGCTGTCCGCGTCCTGCTCGCTCTGGAGCGCCAGCAGATCGCGAGCCGTCCACCCGTTGACGACCTGCTGCTTGGCGGCGGTGTCGGCTTGCTGCAGATCTGCCGCCGCTGCTCGCAGTATCTGGCGCAGCTGGTCGTCGCTGTCGCTCGCCTGACGCTCGGCGACGATCCAGATGACTGCGCCGAGCAGCAGCGCGGCGGCGGCCAGCGCGCCAGCGATGATCCGTCTCGCCATGTCAGCTTCCCTCCCGCCTCATGTGGGAGCCGACGGTAGCGGCAAGGGTCAGGCCGGGGTGGCGGTGGTGCGCTCCGGGCCTGGTCCGTTGCCGGTCGGCTCGTCGTCGGCGGGTCGCTTCGGATCGCCGAGACCCTCTTGCACGAGGCGAACCACGTCCGATCCGTCGATCGTCTCGCGCTCGAGCAGCGCCTCGGCGACGAGATCGAGACCGGCGCGGTGCTTGCTCAAGAGCTCCTGCGCCCTGACCTCTTGATCGCGCAGGATCCGCTGGACCTCCTCGTCCACCAGGCGGGCGGTGTCGTCGCTGAAGTCGCGACTACCCGTCATGAGGTCCTCACCCAAGAACACGTGCTGCTGGCTCTGCCACGCCATGGGGCCGATGCGGTCGCTCATGCCCCACTCGCGCACCATGCGACGGGCCAGGGTGGTGATCACCTCGAGGTCGTTGGCCGCCCCCGTGGTGCGCTGTCCGAACACGACCTCCTCGGCCACGCGGCCCCCGAGCGCCATGCAGATGCGGTCCTCGATGTACTCACGCGAGAAGGAGTGCCGTTCCTCCGGCAGGGTCTGGGTGACGCCGAGCGCCATGCCCCGAGGCAGGATCGTCACCTTGTGGAGTGGGTCCCCGTTGGGCAGCACGGCGGCCAGCACAGCGTGACCACCCTCGTGGTACGCGGTGACGCGCTTCTCCTCCGCGCTGAGGATGAGGCTCTCCCGGCGGGCGCCCATCATGATGCGGTCACGGGCCGACTCGAAGTCGATCCGCTCGATGGTACGAGCACCGCGGCGTACGGCGAACAAGGCGGATTCGTTCACGAGGTTCGCGAGGTCGGCGCCGCTCATGCCGGGCGTGCCCCGGGCCATGGTCTCCAGGTCCGCGTCGGCCCCGAGGCGCTTGTCGCGCGAGTGCACCTTCAAGATGGCGAGGCGCTCCTCGAACTCCGGCAGCGGTACCACGATCTGGCGGTCGAAGCGGCCAGGGCGCAGCAGGGCGGGGTCGAGGATGTCCGGGCGGTTGGTGGCGGCCAGGATGACGATGCCCTCAGACGTCTCGAACCCGTCCATCTCCGCCAGCATCTGGTTGAGCGTCTGCTCGCGCTCGTCGTGGCCACCACCGAGCCCGGCGCCGCGCTTGCGGCCGATCGCGCCGATCTCGTCGATGAAGATGATGGCCCTGCCCATCTTGCGGGCCGATTGGAAGAGGTCTCGGACGCGGCTGGCGCCGACGCCGACGAACATCTCCATGAAGTCGGACCCGGTGACGGACAGGAAGCCGACGCCTGCTTCACCGGCGACGGCCCGGGCGAACAGCGTCTTGCCGGTGCCGGGAGGACCGACCAGCAGCATGCCCTTCGGCACGCGCGCTCCGATCTCCTTGAACCGCTCCGGCATCTTGAGGAAGTCGACGACCTCCTTGATCTCCTGCTTCACGCCTTCGTAGCCGGCGATGTCGGCGAAGGTCGTGGAGGGCTTGTCCTGCGTGTAGGCCTTGGCGCGGCTGCGCCCGATGGACATGACGTTGCCCATCTGGCCCGCCGCGCGCCGCTGCATCCACACGAAGAACCCGATGATGAGCACGACGGGCAACAGCAGCGGGATGAGCTGGCCGATGGGGTTCGGCTGGGGGTTGGCGAACACGACCTTGACGTTCTTCTCCCGCAGGAGCGCCTCGTCGGTCTCGGGGATCGTCTTCGGGCCCATCGTCGTGAAGCTCTCGCCGTTGGCCAGCGTGCCGGAGATGGACCCGGTGTTGTTGTTGACTCGGATCTCCTTGACGTCACCCGCCTTCACGAGGTCGAGGAAGCCGGGCGTGTAGTCGATGGACTTGCCGGAGCTGCTCGACAGGAGCTGGGAGCCGAAGAGCAACGCGGCGACCACACCGAGCAGCACCCAGATGGTCCACCGGGGCAGACCGGAGGGCTTGGCCTGGGGTCGGCCGGGGCCGCCGTTTCCGCGCCCACCGTTGTCCTGGGGTGGGGGCGGGACCTGGCCTCCCGGCCCGCCGCCGTTGGGCGGGGGAGGCGGGGGAGGCGGGAGGTTCGTCATGACCACCCATGCTACGGGCACGTCGGTGCTCCACGACGGTCGTGGCGTGGAGTTCAGGTTGCTCTCAGGTGGCGGTTCGGGCGTCCACCACTGGTGCTGAGACCGGCGGTAGCGTCCCGCCCGTGGATCGCCAGTGCTCCCGCCCGGGTTGTGCCGAGCAAGGTACGACCACGCTCACCTACCACTACGAGCGCGGGTCGGCGTGGCTCGATCCGCTGACGCCTGAGCGAGATCCGCACGGTTACGACCTGTGCGAGCGCCATGCCGGCCGCATGAGCGTGCCGCTCGGGTGGCGCATCG
>CAZTVJ010000385.1:0-1892 GCA_964616935.1 uncultured Acidimicrobiales bacterium
CAGGCGCGGCCCGATCTCGGGATCCTGCCGATGCAGGCCGAGCAGCTGCAGTCGATGGTGGACACGATGCAGGAGGGCACCGGCGGAGCATCTGCGCTCACCGTCGCCGAGCTGCGGCTCCTGCCGTTCCTGACGACGCACCTGTCGTTTCGGGAGATCGGTGAGCGACTGCACCTCTCCCGGCACACCATCAAGACGCAGTCGATGTCGCTGTATCGAAGGCTGGGGGTGTCCTCCCGGAGCGAGGCCGTCGAGCGCGCTCGCAAGGTCGGACTGCTCGTCGTCTGACCTGGAGCGTTGACACCATGTCGGTGGGCGACGTGGGCGTCATTCACCCAGTTCGGGCGACGACGCAGAGCGCTTTGCTTGGTACACCTGGATGCGAGGCTGCCGTGACCTACGGCGAGTCGGCCGGACTGGGAGGGACATCGCGTGGACGACCACACCGAGGACCTCCTGCGGCGGTTGGCCCTGAACGACGACGCTGCCGTGTGCGGGGCCCTCGGCGCCGTCACCATCGGCGGGGCACTCGACCCGAGGACACTCGCGCTCGTGCGGCTCGCGGCCCTGGTTGCCGTGGACGCCGCCGCCGCCTCGTTCTGCTGGGCGGTGGACGAGGCCCTTGCCGCGGGCGCGACGAACGGGGAGGTGGTGGCCACGCTGCTCGCCGTCGCCCCCACCGTGGGGCTCGCCCGCCTCGTGTCGGCGGCGCCTCGGCTTGCGCTGGCCCTGGGGTACGACGTCGACGCAGCGTTGGAGGAGCTGAGAATCCCGTAGCGCTACTCGTCGCCGAAGCAGACGCCGAGGTCGCGGCCGGCCATGATCGTGTCGCAGTCGAGCGGGACGGTGCGCATCTTGCCCACGGCCGACACGAGGGGTACGAAGCTCACGATGGGTGGCTCGAGCGCGACCATCACACCGCGATGGCCCTCTTCGAGGCCGCGCACGGCAGCGGCGCCGAAGCGCAGCCCGAGGAGGCGGTCGAGCGAGGTGGGGGTGCCGCCGCGTAGGAGATGGCCGAGCACGACCGTGCGAGCCTCCTTGCCGGTGAGGCGGGCCAGCTCGCCGGCCACGAGGGCGCCCATCCCGCCGAGACGCTCGGCCTGGTCGACCGCTGTGCCGATCACGGAGCGCTCACCCCCGCGAGGTATGGCGCCCTCGGCGACGACGACGATCGCGAAGCGAGCCCCGCGCGCTTCGCGCCGGGCGATCATGGCTGCGACGGGCTCGAGATCGAAGGGGATCTCCGGTATCAGGATGGCGTGGGCCCCGGCGGCCATGCCCGAGTTGAGCGCGATCCAGCCGGCGTAGCGACCCATCACCTCCACGACGAAGACGCGACTGTGGGAGGTGGCCGTCGTGAACAACCGATCGATGCCCTCCGTTGCCACGCCGACGGCGGTGTCGAAGCCGAACGTCGCATCCGTGCGGTCCAGATCGTTGTCGATCGTCTTGGGCACACCGATCACCCGCAGGCCGGCGTCAGACAGGTGCCGCGCGATCTGGAGCGACCCGTCGCCACCGATGGTGATCAGTGCCTCGATGCCGGCGTCGCGGAACATCTGGACCAGCTCTTCCGTGCGGTCCACCGTCGCGAAGGAGCCATCCGGTTGCTCGACGGGAAAGGCCGTGGGGTTGCCGCGGTTGGTGCTGCCCAGCACGGTGCCGCCGAGGTGGCCGATGCCGCGCACGAACTCCCGGGTCAGCGTGAAGGTCCCGCCGCTCTCCGGGTACTGATCGGGGAACATCAGGCCGGTGAAGCCGTCCCGGATCCCGACGACCTCCCAGCCGCGGTGCAGCGCGGCCAGCGTGGCTGCTCGGATGACCGAATTCAGACCCGGTGCGTCGCCGCCTCCGCTCGAGATGGCGATCCTCACGCCCGTTGCTTAGCA
>CAZTVJ010000386.1:0-4339 GCA_964616935.1 uncultured Acidimicrobiales bacterium
CCCATTTTGAAAGCGTAGCGAATGTAATACGGACGACCCTGGCAGGGGTGCAACAACTTGTCACGAAGGATGTCGCGGGGAATCGGCCAGTGCCGGGCGTGTTCCTCCTCGGTGTCGGGCGGTGCCTCGGTGGTGTCGGACGGCTCGACGGTCGTCTCCGTTGGGGTGGTGTTCTCGGGCTGGGTGACGTCGGCCGAGCTGTCCCCGCCGTCCTCACTGCCGCCGCTGAGAGCGCTGATGATCCCGATCGCTCCCAGCAGGACCACGATGGCGGCGACGGCGATGGCCACCTTTGTCCCCTTGGAGATGCTCTTGCTCGGTGCGACGAGAGTTGGCGGGGCCGGGCTGGGCGTCACGGGCGCTGGTGCCGGTGCGGCACTCGCCGCCACGGGGACCATCGGTGGCGGCGGAAGGAGCGGTGCGGTCGCCGTGGCCGCCGTGGTCACGGCAGTCGCCGTGGTCGCGCCGGGGTCATCGCCCCGATCGCCAGGGCCGATGCGCCGCACCAGGTGGTCGAGCGCCTCGTCGTAGGGCAGCTCGCTGAAGTCGATCCGCTGGACGCCGGCCAGCTCGAACTGGAAGCCGTCGGGCAGCTCACACGGTCGGTGGACGATGGGCACGACGCGCCGGTTGTTCTCGGCCGCCAGCGTGAGCTCTCGCTCGACCGGGTCCGAGGTCACCGAGTCGGGCGAGAGCACGAGGACCAGCACGGCCGAGTCGCGGATGCCCTGCACGATCGAGCGGCGCCACCGGTCTTCGTCGGTCTTGGCCAGATCCTCGGTGTCCAGCCACACGTCGAGCCCGCGCGCCTCCAGGTCGGCCGCGAGCCGGTGCACGAACTCCTGGTCTTTTCGTGAGTAGCTGAGGAACACCTGCACCGCGCCGCCCCCTTGTCGTCCCACGCTACTTGAGCACCGGACGGCACTCCTGAGACAACGGCTCAGCCGGTGGTGACGACCTCGAGTGCGGGGAGGATCTTCTGCAGGTCCGAACCGCCAGGCAGGGTGGTGTTGCGAAGGGGGTCGACCTGGGCTTCCGAAACCGTTCGGGCGTCGGCGTACAGGAAGACCTTCGGCGCTCGGTCGACGGCGAACCCGCCGTAGGTGACGAAGGCATCCCAGACCATCGTGCCTGCCGGGCTGAGCCCTGCCGGACGAGGGGTGCCGGGCGGGATGCCCACCCTCGTACCCATGGGGAGGGTGCCGGTGTACGTCCACTGCGCGTTGCCGTCGATGTCGATGGCCGGAGGGACGTATGCGGCAACGAGGTCGTTGTTGGCGAACGACATGGCGACGGCGTGATCGATGTGACCCGACGCGAAGTTCTCGCCGGTCAGCAAGCCGCCGAGGAAGGAGGCACCTGCGGCGCGGATCCCGGCGCGGACCCGCGCGCCGTTGCTGTCGAAGGAGCCGAACCCGGTGCCGTCCAGCGAGGTCTGCCGGCCGGCGTCGGCGGTGAACGTCGTCGCGCCGGTGCGGGTCACGTGCCAGAAGTCGTAGGTGGTCGCGGTGGCCAGGTCGACGATGGTGACGCTGCGATCGGGAGCAACCTGCGTGGTGAGGTTGGTCGGACCTCTGGGCGTCAGGATGCGCGTGCCGACGGTGAAGGTGAGCAACGGGTCCGTCGGCGCCGAGAACCACACCGGCACCGACGTCTTCTCGGCATCGACGCGTCCGCTGTCACCGGCGAACGTCGACGTCGGCGTGTACGTCGCGTCGGCGGGTATCGGCGTGTTCCACGGAGACGACGGGGCGAACGGCCGGGTCAGGGCTCGCTGCACGGTCCAGCCGCCGCCCGGCGGTGTGGTCGTCGTCGTGGTGGTTGTCGGCACGGTCGTGGCGGTCGTTGTGGTCGTGGGCGGGGTGGTCGTGGTCGTCGTCGCCGTCGTCGTGGTGGTCGCCGCTGTGGTGGTGGTCGCCGCTGTGGTGGTGGCCGCCGTGGTCGTCGTCGATGGCGGTGCTGTCGGCGGTCCGCCGATGACGTTGTCGATGAGCGCGCTCACGGAGGCCGTGGCGTTGCTGGACGAGTAGGTGGTGATCCCGACGGACCCGGCCGCTTGGAGCCCCGTGTGGCCGTCGGTGGTCTGCCCGTTCCAGGTGCCCGGCTCGGTCGCGCCAGTCGGCCAGACCCGGGCGCTCAGCACTGTCGGGTTGGCACCCACGGCCTGGAACCGAGCAGTGACCCCGGCTGACGGTGTCACCTGCACCCCGGCGATCGTGAAACGGTTCGTGATCGAGGTCAGCACGCCGGGGGCCGTCCGCTTGAACAGCTGCAGGCGCACGGTGCCGTCGGGGGCGACGGCCACCTCGGCGCGGTAGTGGTTCCCGGTGGATTGGCGGCGCAGGGCGACGCCCACCGTGAGCGGCCCGCCGACCGGGCTCCGGTTGATGCCGATGTCCACCGCCACCTCGACGTCGTTGAGCGAGATCGCGCTCAGGAAGGTGTCGGCGGCTCCACCCGGAGCCAGGGTTGCCACCCCGCGAGCGCCGTCCACGGCGAGCGCGGCGCTCGACCCGGACCATGGGCCGCCGAGGTTCGCGGTGCCCCACGAGCCACTGACCACGCGGCTGAACGAGTCGGACAGGGCCACCGTCACCGCCGGGGCGGAGGTCGGCGTCACGAGCATGGCCGCCAGGACTGCCACCGAGGCGAAGGCGAGGAGGCGCTTCACGGGAGCTCCGTTGGTCGTGGAGGATGGGCCCCGGCCAGGCCGCCCCGCGCGAGCTGCGCTCGCATCTGGCCGTGCGCGCCAGGGTAGACCTGCATGCCGGCCCGGTGCGGAGGAAGCCGGCTGGCCAGCGGGGTCAGCCGGCGCGCTCGGTCCGTCGCGGCTGGCCCTGGCCTACGATCCTGGCGCCGACCGGCGCGACGAACGGGGCAGTTCGCTCCCTCGTTCGCGCCGGTCACCGGGCCGCTAGCTCAATGGCAGAGCACCGGACTTTTAATCCGCTGGTTCTGGGTTCGAGTCCCAGGCGGCCCACCACGAAAGACCTACTCAGAGCCGATGTAGTCCCATCGCCGCTCCACTCACGTCGGCTCCTGCCGCGAATCTGTCGCGAATCGGAAGGGGCGAATGGTGGGGACGATGCGGGAGCGGTCGCCTGGGAGCTGGCGGTGTCGGCGGGGTGGGATCCAGGGACCGCCAGCTACCGGCGGGTGATCCGTACGGTGCGCACGACGAGCCGACGGGAGGCCAAGGCAGCGTTGGCCCGCCTGGAGGTCGAGGTGGCATCGGGACGCGTCGGTCCGTCCGACCCCACCGTCACGGAGCTCCTCGAGCGGTGGATGGAGCACCTCGAGCGGCTGGGCCGCTCCGACTCGACGCTCTACAACTACCGCCGCTACATCAACCGGGAGCTGGGTCCGGCGATCGGGGGGCTCCGGCTATCGAAGCTGACCGCCCGCGACCTCGACGGTTTGTACACCGCGTTGACTCGCCGAGGGCTGGCGCCGGCCACCGTCCGCCAGATCCCTGCGGTGATGCGAGCTGCGCTGAACCAGGCGGTGCGCTGGGGGATGGTGGGCCGCAACGTTGCGACGTTGGCGTCAGCGCCCTCGCAACCGCAACGCGAGCAGCACCCTCCTTCGGAGGCCGAGGTCCAGGCGCTGCTCGACGCGGCCTCCGGACTCGATCCGATGTTCGGCTTGTTCGTCCGGGTGATCGCCGCCACGGGGATGCGTCGGGCGGAGGCGTGTGGTCTGCGGTGGAGCGACGTCGACCTCGAAGCCGAGCGCCTCACCGTGCAACGCAGTCGCATCTCCATCCCGGGTGCGGTCGGTGATCGACCTACCAAGACCCGATCCGTTCGCACCGTCATGCTCGACAAGGGCACGGTGGATGCGCTTCGGGTGGGATGGCGAGCAGCTCGCCAGTTTGCCCGCTTCGCCGGCGCGGACGACAACACCCAGCGGGTGGGCTACGTGTTCAGCTTCGACCCGACGGGGCGACGGCGTGGCGAGGCGACACAGTCAGCACGCGCTGGATCCGCGCTCGCCGCAGCGCCGGCATCGATGGGGTACGCCTGCACGACCTGCGCCACTGGCAAGCCACCCAACTGCTCGACGCCGGTGTCCCCGTCCCGACCGTGGCCGCGCGTCTTGGTCACGCCGACGGCACCACCACGATGAAGATCTCCGCCCACCGGACCGAGCGTGCTGACGAGCAGGCAGCCCAAGTCGTCGGCGTGGCCCTCCAACGACCCGACGCGGCGAGCTCAGCGGGCGCTTGACGGAGGACGTGCATCTGCCTGGGCTACCAGGGGGCGCTGAGGTCGATGTCGAGCTGGACCAGCTCGATGGCGCCGTCGCTCGCAAGCTGACCGATGACGGCGAAGCCTGG
>CAZTVJ010000387.1:0-1508 GCA_964616935.1 uncultured Acidimicrobiales bacterium
ATCGCCGCTCGTGGCGGGCAGCGCGGTGGGGCTGAACCCGCCACTGGCCACGCCGGTGTCGAGCACCACGACGCGCACGGGGTTGGCAGGGTTGCCCGCCGGCATGGCCGGGGGAGACGTCGGGTCGACCGCCACCGCCGAGCTCTTGCGCCGGCCGGTCGTGCGGTACTCGCTGGCGTACACCGGGCTGGCGTACACCGGGCTCGCGTAGACGGGGCTGGCGTACACCGGACTCGCGTAGACGGGGCTGGCGCCGACCTGGCCGGACGCCATGGCGGAGGGATGTGGCGGACAGGTGCAGTCGCATGTGTCGGCGAAGACGACGTGGTTGGGTTGGGCGGAGTACCGGTTGGCCATGAGGAGGTCGACGCTGAGCACGACGTCCCGGACGCCGCCGAGGCTGGCGAACCGATCGCGGAGCGGCACGAGCTCGCCACCCTCGGCCAGTCCGCTGCGCCCCAGCAGCGCGGCTGCTCCCTGGATCTCCTCCGCGGATCCCCGGAGGATCACCTCGCCCGGTCGATAGGCGAAGTCACCGCCTGGACGCTGGCCGAACGCGACATCGCCTTCCCACGTGAGCGGCTCGCCGCCGTTGCCCTGCTGGCTCATGGATGGCCTCCTTGCCCTTCAAGTACGAGGAGTCGCCCGACAGCACTTGGATACCGACATCTCTAGCATCCGCTCGATGACGTCGCCTGCGGTCCCCTCCCCAGTGGTGGCCGAGGTCTACGAGCTGGCCGAGATGCGCCACCGCGATCCTGCGGCCGCGCTGGCCCGAACGCGTGACCTGCTCGACCGGTCGACATTGACGCTCGAGGCCGAGGTGCTCGCACGATGGGTGCAGGGCCTCTCGCTGCACGAGCTCGGAAAGCTGGAACATGCGGTCGAGCAGTTCACCGTGGCGGCCGCGCTGGCCCGCCACGAGCGGTTCGCTCGCGGTGAGGCATTGGCCCGTTCGAGCATGGCGATCTCGTTGCTCAACCTCGGCGACGCCGTCGGTGCCGAGCGGGAGATCGATGCTGCGCTCGCCGTCGCCCCACCGGCGGTGCGAGGCAACGTCGGCCTCCTCCACGGGCTCGTGCTCCAGCGCACCGGTCGACTCGATGAGGCAGTCGTCGCCTACGACATGGCCGTGCGGCGCTTGCGGCGGGCCGGCGACTCGGCGTCGGTAGCTCGGTTGCTGCTGAACCGCGGCATCCTGCGCGCCTACCAGGGAGCGCTCGACACCGCTCGCCGCGACCTCGTGGAGGCCGAAGGCCTTGCCGCGAGCCTCGGGTTGTGGATCCTTGCCGCGATGGCGGCGCACAACACCGGGTTCGTCGAGGGTCGCGGTGGTCGGTTGGCCGACGCCCTGGCGGCGTTGGAGCGGGCCGAGCAGGCGTATGCCCAACTCGGGAACCCACCACGCCTCGTCGCCGTGCTGGAGTCCGATCGGTGCGAGCTGCTGCTGGCGGCCGGGCTGGCCACCGAAGCCATGGCCGCCGCCCGGCGCGCCATCGTCGAGCTCG
>CAZTVJ010000388.1:0-4829 GCA_964616935.1 uncultured Acidimicrobiales bacterium
GGCGCTGGCCACCCGAGAGGTTGGACACGGTCTGGCGAACGCTCTTGACGGTGCGCACCGACAGGCTGGCCAGCGTCTGGCGGGAGAGCAGCTCCATCGTCGCCTCGTCGAGGACGGCGCCGCTGCGCTTCTCCCGCCCGAGGAACAGGTTCTCGACGATGTCGAGGTTGTCGCACAGCGCGAGGTCCTGGTAGACGGCCTCGATCCCCAATGCCGCAGCATCCTTCGGGCTGTGGATGCTGACGGGCTGACCGTTGAACTGCATGTCGCCCGAGTCGGCGCTGTAGATGCCCATGATCACCTTGACCAGGGTGGTCTTGCCCGCACCGTTGTCACCGACGAGCGCGGTGACCTGCCCTGGGTAGACGGCGAAGTCCACGTCGTGGAGCACCTTGACCGGACCGAAGCTCTTGTTGATGCCCCGCAGCTGGAGCAGCGGTGCGACCTCGTCATCCACGAAACGACCCCCCTGGTAGCGGATGCCCCCATGACACAGGTGGGGTGGTGCCGGAGCACCACCCCACCTGTCAACGCTCACATCAGGCTGGAACCTACTTGACCCCGGCCTTCGTGCACTGGTCTTCGAAGCCCTTGCAGATCTCCGCGGCCGTGACGAAGCCGTCGGCGACGACGTCCTTCACGCTGTCGAGGAAGATGGCCTGCGGGACGGCGAGGACCGAGGGGACCTCACGCTTGGTCTCGGTGTCGATCACCGTGCCGGTGGTTGCCGGCTTCTCGCCCTTGAGGAGGGCGATGGCGGCGGCCGACGCAGCGTCGGCTTCCTTCTTGATGGCCTTGTAGACGGTCATGCACTGATCGCCGGAAAGGATGTTCTGCAGGCCCTGCACCGTCGCGTCCTGGCCGGTCACCGGCACCTGGAGGTTGTTCTTCTTCAGCACCGCGATGGCTGCGCCACCGAGGCCGTCGTTGGCCGCCAGCACGCCGTCCACCTTGCCGCTGTTGGCGGTGAGGAGCTGCTCGAAGATCTGGCCGCCCTTCTGGTTGTCCCAGTCCGGAACGCTCTGGTCGCCAACGGCCTTGAGCTCGCCCGACTTGAACAGCGGCTCGAGGATGGAGTTGTAGCCCTGGGCGAACAGGGTGGCGTTGTTGTCCGTGGGCGAGCCGTTGAGCCGGATGACCTGGGCTTCCTTGGTGCCTCCTTCGGTGAGGCACTTCACGAGGCCCTTGCCCTGCTCCTCGCCGACCTTCACGTTGTCGAACGACACGTACACGTCGGCGTTGCCGCCGAGCGTCAGGCGGTCGTAGTCGATGTTCTTCACGCCCGCGTCTGCGGCCTTCTTCTGGATGGCCGCACCCGAACCCGAGTCCAGGTTGACGATCATCAGCACCTTGGCGCCGTTGGTGACCATCTGGTCGGCGATGGTGGCCATCTTGGTCTTGTCGCCCTCGGCGTTCTGGATGTCGTACTCGACACCAGCCGCCTGGAAGGCAGCTTCGAGGAGCGGCCGGTCGTTGGCCTCCCACCGAGCGGACGACTTGGTGTCGGGCAGGATCACGCCGATCTTGCCGTCGACCTTGCCGCCGGCGGCTGTGGTGGCAGCACCCGCGGCAGTCGTTGCACTTGATCCGGAGTCGCTGTCGCTACCGCAAGCGGCGGCGACGAGGGCGAGTGCAGCCGTCATGCCGACAGCCGCTACCAGCGCCTTGTTGCGCATACGTTGGACCTTTCTGTTGCGCAGCGGACGGTCCGATGCCCTAGGCGCGCCTTGCTCCACCCGATGTGGGTGGCTCTCAGCTCCCCCCTAGGCGGGCTCGTCGAGCTTCCCGCTGCTGTTTGTTGGCAACCTAAACTATTGTCCGGGTTCGCGTTCGTGTCAACGTGCTGATGGCGGGCTCGTCGTCCGCTGCGCTTTCTCCTCGCGCCGCGTGCGCCTCGTCCCGAAACGGCCCTTCCCCCGGCGCGCGCTCTTCAGCAGCACCGGCGCGCTTCCCTCGCCGTGCGCGTCAGGCGTCGGACAGGCGGCGTTCGAGGTCGGCCAGCTGGTGGCGTAGCTCGGCGGGCACCCGGTCGCCGAACTCGTTGTAGAAGTCCTCCACGGCCGGGAGCTCCTTGCGCCAACCCTCGACGTCCACCTTCAGCAGCTCGGCCATGGCCGCAGCGGGCAGGTCGAGGCCCGAGACGTCGATGGCGTCGTCGTCGGGCAGCAGGCCGATCGGCGTCTCCCGGTAGTTCAGCTCGCCCGTGACCCGGCCGAAGATCCAGGCGAGCACCCGGCTGTTGTCGCCGAAGCCGGGCCACAGGAACCGGCCGTCGGCGTCCTTGCGGAACCAGTTCACGTAGAAGATCTTGGGCAGCTGCGCACCCTCGCGGCGCCCGACGTCCAGCCAGTGGGCCCAGTAGTCGGCCATGTTGTAGCCGCAGAAGGGCAGCATCGCGAAAGGGTCGTGCCGCAGGTTGCCGACGGCGCCGGCGGCGGCCGCAGTCGTCTCCGAGCCCATGATCGAGCCGAGGAACACGCCGTGCTCCCAGCTGAAGGCCTCGGTGACCAGAGGGACCACCGTGGCCCGGCGGCCGCCGAACAGCACCGCGGAGATCGGAACGCCCTTCGGGTCCTCCCACTCCGTCGCGATCACCGGGCACTGCGACGCGGGAGCGGTGAAGCGGGCGTTCGGGTGGGCGGCCGGCGTCGTGGACTCGGGGGTCCAGACATTGCCGCGCCAGTCGGTGGCGCGGGCCGGCTTCTCCCTGGTCATGCCCTCCCACCAGACGTCGCCCTCGGCGGTCAGCGCAGTGTTGGTGTAGAGGCAGTTGGCGTCGAGGGTGGCGATGGCGTTCGGATTGGTGTCCGAGCCCGTGCCCGGGGCGACGCCGAAGAAGCCGGCCTCGGGGTTGATGGCGTACAGGCGGCCGTCGTCGCCGAACTTCATCCAGCAGATGTCGTCGCCGACGGTCTCGGCCTTCCAGCCGGGCAGGGTGGGGATGAGCATGGCCAGGTTCGTCTTGCCGCAGGCCGACGGGAAGGCGCCGCTGACGTAGCGCACCTCGCCGGCCGGGTTGGTGAGCTTGAGGATCATCATGTGCTCGGCCAGCCAGCCTTCGTCGCGCGCCATCACCGAAGCGATGCGCAGCGCGAAGCACTTCTTGCCCAGGAGGGCGTTGCCGCCGTAGCCCGAGCCGTAGCTCCAGATCTCGCGGGTCTCGGGGAAGTGGACGATGTACTTGTTGTCGGCGTTGCAGGGCCAGGCGACATCGGCCTCACCCTCGGCCAGTGGGGCGCCGACGGAGTGGAGGCACGGCACCCACTCGCCGTCGCCGAGGACGTCGAGGGCGGCCTGGCCCATGCGGGTCATGATGCGCATGCTGACGGCGACGTAGGCGGAGTCGGTGAGCTGGACGCCGATGTGGGCGATGGGCGAGCCGAGCGGACCCATCGAGAACGGCACGACGTACATCGTGCGGCCCCGCATGGCGCCGGTGTAGAGCATGGTCAGCTCGTCGCGCATCTCCGCCGGTCGGCGCCAGTTGTTGGTCGGCCCGGCGTCGGCTTCCGAAGCCGAGCAGATGTACGTCCGGTCCTCCACACGGGCCACGTCGGCCGGGTCGGAGTGGGCCCAGTACGAGTTGGGGCGCTTGGCGTCGCTCAGCTTCGTGAACGTGCCCACGGCGACGAGCTCGCCGGCCATCCGGTCGTACTCCTCCGCCGAACCGTCGCACCAGTGGATGGCGGCCGGCTGCAAGATGGCGGCCCATTCGTCGACCCAGTCCTTGAGTCGCTGGTTGGTGGTCGTTGCGGACATCGGCGCTCCCGAGGGGGTGGGGCTTGACGCGCGGAAGCCTAGTGAGCGGCTGGCGGCGCGCCCACTCGGGCAGTTCAGCGCCTACGCGAGGCTACGGGGCGAAGGGGTCGGGCTCGCCGGGCGTGCGCATGTCCACCTCGGAGCCGAGCCTCAGCCGGGTGGCACGGCCGGCATCGTCGAGCTCGAAGACCACGCGTTGGCCCTGTCGCAGCATCCGAAAGACGGAACCGACGAGCGCACCCGAGGCGAGGTCGTACTCGGACAGGTCGGTGTCGCGGACGACGACGCCGTCACCCGAGCCGGGGTCGTAGGCCTTGATGACGCCCTGCACGACGGACCAGCGGCCTCAGTGACCGGCCTTGGTGACCTTGCCCGCCTTGATGCACGACGTGCACACGTAGAGCCGCGTCGGCGAGCCGTCGACCAGGGCGCGCACCTTCTGCACGTTGGGGTTCCAGCGCCGCTTCGTGCGCCGGTGGGAGTGGGAGATCGACATGCCCCACGACGGGCGCTTCCCGCACACCTCACATACTGCTGCCATCTGGACGCGCCTCTCCGGAGACCTGACTGGACCGAAGCGCGATCCTAGCAAGCGACCCGCCGTCGCGACCAGGCGCGGCGAGCGGTTCGTATCATCCCAGGCGATGGCGACGCTGGAAGGGCTCGGAGCGGACGGCGTGCGCAGCACCATCATGGCCTTCCGCGATGCCCTGGTGGCCCATGCCGCGCTGCTCGATCGCACCAACGTCTATCCGGTGGCCGATGGCGACACCGGCACCAACATGGCTCGGACCATCCAGGCCGTGGTCACCGAGATGGAGGCCGCTTCCGACGAGATGGAGTCAACCTGCCTGGCCATCAGCCACGGCTCGATGATGGGCGCGCGCGGCAACTCCGGGGTGATCCTGAGCCGGATCCTGCGCGGCGTTGTGGGGGTGTTCGAGCCCGACCGCGACGTGACCGGCCGCGCCGTGGCCGACGGGCTTCGCGATGGCGCTGCGGCGGCCTACCGGGCGGTGCTGCGTCCGGTCGAGGGGACGATCCTGACCGTCGTGCGGGAGGCGGCCAAC
>CAZTVJ010000389.1:0-11448 GCA_964616935.1 uncultured Acidimicrobiales bacterium
TCGTGCCGTCCTCCTGCAGCCCGAGGAGCGTCTCCTTGTAACCGGCGACTGCCCTTGCCTCGGGCGTGGCGATGAAGCGGGTGCCGATCCAGACGCCGTCGGCACCGAGCGCGCGTGATGCGGCGAGGCCGCGGCCATCGAAGAGACCACCGGCCGCCACCACCGGCACCCGCTCGCCGACGGCGTCGACGACCTGGGGCACGAGGGCCATGGTGGCCACCGTGCCCGTGTGGCCGCCGGCCTCGGTGCCCTGGGCCACGACGAAGTCGCAGCCGCTCTCCACGGCGGCCGTGGCGTGGCGCACCTTGCCGCACATGCTGCCGACGAGCACGTTGCTGTCGTGCAGGAGGTCGATGGCGTCGCGCGGTACGCCGAGACCGGCGACGAAGACGCGGGCACCGCCCTTGATGACGTCCTGGATCTGGTTGGCCACCTGGCCCGCGATGGCCGTCAGCAGGTCGACGCCGAAGGGCTTGGCCGTGAGCGCACGGACCTTGGCCATCTCGTCGACCATCTCGGTGGGGCTCATGGTGGACGCGCCGAGGCAGCCGAAGCCTCCTGCCTCGGAGACGGCGGCGGCCAGGCGGTGGTAGGAGACACCACCCATGCCGGCCAGCATCACGGGGTGCTCGATCTCGAGGAGGTCGGTGAGTCGGGTGCGCATGGTCGGCATCTTGGCCGCTGGTGGAACGGGGCCGCCACACCACCGGGGGGATGGCAGTGTGGCGGCCTCGCCGTTTCCCACCGGCACGACCCGCAGCGCACCGGCGACGGACATCACCGTAGGGGGCCGAGGTTTCCCCTCTGTGTCTGCCAGGTGAACCGCAGCGGGACGCTCGCGCAGGCCATCGTTACGCCTTGCTGACACGCCCGCTTCCGTCCCCGTGCTGGTACGCCCCGGGCCGATCGAGGAACCGCCGGTGCCACCGACCAGGGGTGAGTGCGATGGCCCGAGGTTCGTCCTCGAACAGCCAGCGGCCGAAGTTGCGCCGGGTCCATCCGGTCAGGCCGGCCACCCGGACGGCCCCCCGCGCCCCCCGTTCGTGGCGGAGCACCCGACCGAGTGCGCTCGACATGCGGTGGTCGGCCATCAGCTCGCGCCGTACGGCGGCGGCGTAGCGCGCCTGGGCCTGCTCGGGCTGTGCCCGACCGGCGCCGACGATGGCTTCGGTGGCGCGTATCCCGGTCAGCAGCGCTTGCCCGATGCCTTCGCCGGTCAGGGCATCGGTCGCCGCCGCTGCGTCACCGACGAACAGGGCCCGCCCGGTTCCGAGAAGGGCTCGGTCGATGCGAGCGGGGATGGGCCACGCCTTGTGGGGAGCGTCCGCCTGCGCATCAGGGCCGAGGGCGTGGCGGATGTGCGGGCGTTCGAGCAGCTCCGGCCAGGTGCGCTTCATGTCCTGGATGCGGCGGTCGCGGCCGCGGCGCACGCCGAAGCCCACGTTGGCTCGCCCGTCGGGCAGGGGGAACGACCAGGCATAGCCGGGCAGCAGGTCCGGTTCGAACCACACCCAGAGCCGGTCCGCCGCGGTGCCCGTGATCCCGGAGAAGTACTGGCGGAACGCGTGCCACTCGCCGAGGTAGCCCGCCGGGGCGAGGCCGAGGTGCTTGCGCAAGGGCGACCACATGCCGTCGGCGCCCACGACGTACCGGGCGTCGATGCGTCCGAGTCCGTCGATCTCGACGGTTGCTCGTTCGTGGTCCATCGTCGCCGACAGCAGTCCGTGACCGTCGTGGACCTCAACCCCGGCAGCACGCGCGAGGTCGATGAGCGCTAGGTCCAACTCGAGCCTCGGAGCAATGGCGGCGTACTGACCGTGGCCCTCGGGGAGCGGGAACTCCACCACCCGGCCCGACGGCGAGCGCACCCACGCGGCGTCGGCCACCGTCCACGAGGGGACCTTCGCGGGTTCGAGGCCGAGCTCCTCGAGCAGCCGGAGCGCACCGGTGGTGAGGCCGTCGCCACAGCACTTGTCGCGAGGGAAGGGGGCCTTGTCCACGAGGACGACGTCCAGCCCGGCGCGCGCGGCGGTGACGGCGGCGGCAACACCGGCGGGGCCGGCGCCCACGACGACCAGGTCGGTGCTCCTCACGACGCCGAGGCTACGAGCAGCCCACCTCGCGGGCCGATGCAGCCGACCGACGTCACGGCTGGGGGAGTGGCGGTCCGACCCGCGCGTCCTTGTCGTACGGGCCGCCGTTCGACGTGGCCGGATCGGCTACCCGCCGGCGCTCCGCCGTGACCCACGCTGGCAGCTGGTTGCGCACGACGGGGTAGAGCTGGTCGCCCGGGCACCCGGTGTGGCTCATGTCCCGGTGCCCGGAGCTGGTCCGCACCCGGCCATGGCCGCGAGGAGGCCACCGGCCCCCAGGGCCAATGCCGTACGCCGGCTGAGCAGCGTCGTCGCTTCGCGGTCGCACACGGTTGCGACGCTGGCGATGGCCACCCACGCCACCCGAGCCGGCCCATGTGCGCCGGGCCGTTGTCACCAGGCATGATGGCGCCGCTTCGCTCGGCGTTCGCTACAGGATCAGGAGGTTGCCAGCACATGACCGGCATCTGCGACGGGCGCGTCGCCATCGTCACCGGAGCAGGCCGCGGCATCGGGCGCGAACACGCGCTCTCGCTCGCTCGCCAAGGTGCGAAGGTCGTGGTGAACGACCTGGGCGGCAACGTGGACGGCAGCGGCGGTGATCTCAGCCCGGCGCAGCAGGTGGTCGAAGAGATCAAGGGCACGGGTGGCGACGCCGTCGCGAACGGCGACGACGTGTCGTCGTGGGAGGGCGCGCAGCGCCTCATCAACACCGCCGTGGAGACCTTCGGCGACCTCCACGCCGTCGTCAACAATGCGGGCATCCTGCGTGATCGCATGCTCACGAACATGACCGAGGAGGAGTGGGACTCCGTCATCAGGGTCCATCTGAAGGGCACCTTCGGCCCCAGCCGCTGGGCCGCGTCCTACTGGCGCGAGCAGGTGAAGGCGGGCAAGCAGCCGGACGGCCGGATCATCAACACCACCTCGGTGTCGGGCATCTACGGCAACCCGGGCCAGACCAACTACGGCGCCGCGAAGATGGGCATCGCTGCCTTCACGATCATCGCCTCGCTCGAGCTGGCCCGCTACGGCGTCACCGTCAACGCGGTGGCACCCGTCGCCCTGACGCGGATGACCGAAGGGCTCGGCCCGGCACCGGAGACCGATGAGGAGCGCGAGATGCGCTCGCCCCGCTGGATCGCCCCCATCGTCACCTGGTTGGCGAGCGCAGAGTCGAAGGGCGTGACGGGCCGGGTCTTCGAGGCGTCCGGCCAGACGCTGGCCATCGCCGAGGGCTGGCACCGTGGCCCGCGGGTGGTACCGGAGGAGGACCCCGCCAAGCTCGGCGTCATCGTCGCCGACCTGCTGGCCAAGGCCCGCCCGAACGCCGGCATGGACGGCGAGGACGGCACCTGGCCGCAGTAAGGGCGGGCTCGTCGTCCGCTGCGCTTCCTCCTCGCGCCGCGTCCGGCTCGTCGCTGGCGCTTCCCTCGCCGGGTTCGTCCGAACCTCGCGCCGCGTCCGGCTCGTCGCTGAGCCGCGCGACGGATCTCGGTGCATTGCGTGTTGTCGGTGATGAACGTCCCACGAGTCGAGACGATCCGCACCGAGATCCCTGGCCGAGTGCCGGAGCTGGCGCGCTGATCGCCGGCTGAGGCAGCATCGGGTCCGCACGTTGGACGTACTCGACCCGGGAGGACATGCCATGCCCATCAATCCAGATGCTGTCGGGCAGGAGTCCGATCCGGTCTCCACGTCGTGGACGTCGAAGGACGCGCTGCTCTACGCCGTCGGCATCGGTGCCGGCACCGGCGAGCTGCCCTTCACGACCGAGAACACCAGCGGGGTGGACCAGGTGGTGTTCCCCACCTTCACCGTGGTGCTCGGTTGGGGCATGGGCAGCGCGATGCGAGGGATCGGAACGTTCAACCCGGCCATGCTCGTCCACGGGGAGCAGCGGGTCACGCTGCACAAGCCCATTCCCCCGTCCGGCTCGGCCACGCTGACCTCGAAGCTCGTGGGCATCTACGACAAGGGCAAGGCGGCCGTGGTGGCCACCGAGACGACCGCAACCGACGAGGCCGACGGTTCCCCGCTCTACACGAACTACTCGTCCGCGTTCATCCGCGGTGAGGGTGGTTGGGGTGGCGACCGAGGCCCGTCGGGCCCTCGCAACGTGGCACCCGAGAGCGCCCCCGACCACGAGGTCACCTACCAGACGTCGCCCGACCAGGCGCTCGTCTACCGGCTGTCCGGCGACCGCAACCCGCTCCACTCGGACCCGTCGTTCGCCGCGATGGGCGGCTTCGACCGGCCCATCCTGCACGGGCTGTGCACCTACGGCTTCACCGGACGAGCACTGCTGCACACGCTCTGCGGCTCCGACCCGGCCCGGTTCCAGCACGTGGAGGGACGCTTCTCCTCGCCGGTGCTCCCCGGCGACGCGCTCACCATCAAGATGTGGGAGACCGGTCCGGGTGAGGCCGTGTTCACCACGTCCAAGCAGGACGGCACCGTGGTGATCGACCAGGGCGCCCTCCGCTTCACCGCCTGACTCAGGTCAGAACAGGCGGAGCTCGTCGGCGCGCAGGCCGCGGAGCTCGTCGTAGTCGACCTCTTGCCACTCGAGGCCGCGTGCCGCGGCGAGGGTGCGCGCCTGAGGCTTGACCACTTGGGCCACGAACATCCCGCGCACTGGCCTCAACCCGCTGTCGCGGTCCAGCCGCTCGATGTAGCGCGCGAGCTGCTCGACACCGTCGATGTCGCCGCGCCGCTTCACCTCGATGGCGACGACGCGGCCCTCGCTGTCGCGACACAGCAGATCCACCGGGCCGATGTCGGTCGGGTACTCCCGGCGGATCAGGACCATCCCATCGGCCAGCACCTCGGGTGCCGCCGCCAGCAGCTCCTGCAGATGGGCCTCGACCCCGTCCTTGGTCAGCCCTGGGTCATGCCCGAGCTCATGGGCGCTGTCGCTCAGGACCTCCTCCAGCATGATGACCAACCGCTCGCCCGCCGGGTTCACGATCTCCCATCGGCCCGGCTCCTCGCGCAAGGTGTTCGGCGCGTTCATCCAGTTGAGGGGCTTGTAGGCGCCGCCGTCGGCGTGGATGGCCACGCACCCGTCCGCCTTCACCATGATGAGGCGGACCGCCGCGGGGAGGTGGGCGGCCAGGCGACCCTCGTAGTCGACCGAGCAGCGGGCGAGGACGAGCCGCACGGGAGCGAACGTACTGCCGCTGCGACTCAGCCGCGCCGGGTTCGGCTGCGCAGCGCCGCGAACGCGAGCACCTGCGCCACGATGCCGACGCCGATGATGGCGGCGAAGGCTCCCGCCAGTGCCGAAGCGTCCCATCCCTCGGAGACGAGTGAGCGCAACCCAGCCAGCAGGTAGGTCATCGGATTGATCACCGCGACCGCCTTCAGCCAGCCGGACAGCGCTTCGAGCGGTACGAGCGAGGTGGTGAGGAACGCGAAGGGGAAGAACAGCAGGAAGCTCGAGTTCACCGCGGCCGGGCTGCCCGTCTTGAGCGCAATCGCGTAGGGGAAGCCCGTGAAGGCCAGACCCCAGAGCCCGGCCATCAGCAGGAACAGCAGCACGCCGGCCACGCCCGTCTCGAACCGGACCCCGATCAGGAACGCCATGGCGGTCACGATTGTGGACAGCACGAGCACGAGGGACATGTCGGCCGCCATCAGGCCCGTGAGCAGGGACGTGCGGCGCACCGGGGTGAGCAGGAGCCGGTCGAAGTAGCCGCCCTTGATGTCGAGCACGAGGCTTGACGCCCGCGACACGCCCGTCACGGCGAACACGATGGCGGTCGGCAGCTGGAAGGCCTTGAAGTCGAAGCCCGGCGCCTCGCTCTCGGTGAGGAGGGTGAGCGAGCCAACGTTCACCGCGTAGAAGAACGCGGCGATGAGCACCCCCGGGATGACGGCCTCGGGGTCGCGGATCGTGTCACGCACCGCTCGGCGGCCAACGGTGGCCACATCGGTCCACCAGCCGCTCCGCTTGGCCAGCGGCACGTAGGTGTCGGGAGGGGTGATCACGAGGTTTCCTCGTCGCGGTCGTCGCCCTCGCCTTCCAGGTGACCGCCGGTGAGCTCGAGGAAGACGTCGTCCAGTGTGGGGGTGCGCAGGGTGAGGCTGCGAACCACGATGCCATGGTGCAGGAACGCCACGGCTACGGGGCCCACCGTGCCCGGGCCGTCGTCCACCGAGACCGTCAGCTCCTGGCGGTGCACCTCGACCTTCTCGACGCCGTCCAAGCCGGCCAGGGCGGCAACGGCCGCATCGCAGTCACCTTCCACCCTGGCCACGACCACGTCGGACCCGACCCGTCGCTTCAGCTCGTCCGGGGTCCCCTCCGCCACCAGACGGCCACGGTCGATGATGCCGAGGCGGTCGGCCAGCTCGTCTGCTTCCTCGAGGTACTGCGTGGTGAGGAAGATCGTGATGCCGAGCTCGGTGTTGAGCCGGCGCACCTCCTGCCAGACGCGGGCTCGGCTGGCGGGGTCGAGGCCGCTGGTGGGCTCGTCGAGGAAGAGCACCTCCGGCTGGTGCACGAGGGCCGCGGCCAGGTCGAGGCGGCGGGCCATGCCGCCGGAGTAGGTGCCCACGCGCCGGTTCATGGCGTCACCGATGCCGACGAGCTCCGCCAGCTCGGTGATGCGGCGGCGACGGTCGGCCGGGCGCAAGCCGTAGAGGCGGGCCTGGAGGTCGAGCGTCTCGCGGCCGGTCTGCTTCGGATCGAGCGCGGCTTCCTGGAGCGCCACGCCGATCCGCAGCCGCACCGCCTCGGCGTCGGAGGCCACGTCGTAGCCGGCCACTTCGGCCCGGCCGCCCGAAGGGGTGAGCAGCGTTGTGAGCACCCGCACGGTGGTCGACTTACCGGCGCCGTTCGGGCCCAGGAAGCCGTAGATCTCGCCGCGAGCGACGTCGAGGTCCACCCCGTCCACGGCGACGTGCTCGCCGAAGCGGCGTTCCAGGCCCTCGGTCAGGATCGCCGTGGTCACGATTGGCCTCGCCGTGCGCGCTCCTGCATGCGCTTGTTGATCAGCTCGCGCCGCTTCTGCAGCTCGCGGTAGGTCAGGCGGTCGGTGCTGGCGTCGACCCCGAGACTGGCCTTGACGCCGTCGAGGTTGATCTCCACCTGCATGGCGTCGATGCCGAGCTCTCGTCCGAGGCGCTCGCCGTGGGTCTGGGCGAAGTACATCGAGATCTGGGCGATCTCGGCCAGCAGATCGAGATCGGGCGCCAGGCGGGCGATGGCGCCGTCGAGGAACACCAGGTTCTTCACGTAGAGCATGAGCTCCTTCGGCATGCGCGCCCCGTAGCCGAGCAATGCCTTGACGACCCGCTGCACCTCCTTGACCAGCTCATCGCCGGAGAGCGTGGTCGGGTCGACCGCAGCCTGGTCGAGGCGGAGGTCTTTCACGACGGCGCGCAGGTCGGTGTCGGCCGGTAGGGCGCCGAGGTCGCGGAGCGCGGCGAGCTGGGCGTAGATGTCGTTCGTGGTCGCCCCGAGCATCAGCCGCAGGAACGCCAGGCGCCGCGGTTCGCTGAGGCGGCCCACGATGCCGAAGTCGAGCAGGGCCGTGCGTCCGTCTCGCATCACGAAGAGGTTCCCGCCGTGCAGGTCCCCATGGAAGATGCCATGGATCATGGCGCCTTCCATGAAGGCGACCATCCCCGTTCGCACGACGGCGGTCGTGTCGATGCCGGCGGCGAGCATCGCCTCGACGTCGTCGAACTTGAACCCCTCCAACCGCTCCATGACGAGCACGCGCCGCGTGACCAGCGTGGGATGAGGCCGAGGGATGACGTACCCGCGCTGGCCGAGCTCGGCGAGCACGCGGGCGATGTCGAGCATGTTCTCGGCTTCCATGCGGAAGTCGAGCTCCTCGGTGATGGGCTCGGCGAACAGCTCGACGAGCGCCGGGGGGTTGGCGAGCGCGGCGATGGGGATGCGCCCGACCAGGTAGGGCGCCAGCCACGCCATGGCGCGGAGGTCCTTGCGGACCAGGCTGGACACCGACGGCCGCTGCACCTTCACGACGACGGTCTCTCCGGTGCGCAAGCGCGCCGCGTGCACCTGGGCGATCGACGCCGCCGCCAGGGGCTCGTGGTCGAACCACTCGAAGGTGGACTCGAGGGTGGTGCCGAGGTCGGTCTCCACCACCCGGCGCACCGCGTCGAACGGCTCGGCCGGAACCTGGTCGCGGCAGAGCTTGAACTCGCGCACGAGCTCCTCGGGGAACAGGCCCTCGCCGGAGGAGATGATCTGACCGAGCTTGATGTACGTGGGGCCGAGGTCCTCTGCGGCGCGCCGCATCCGCATGGAGATGTAAGCCCGGCTCGCTTCGGGCGTGTCGAGCTTGCCGCGACGCTTCTTGACGAGCCACGGCACCACCGCGGCACCCAGCCTGGTGGCCACGCGCACGAACCGGAGGCCCGGTGGGAACCGGCCTGGCGTCGAGAGCACCGGCACCTCGTCACGCGCCCTGGCCCGTAGCGTCGGCACCTGCGCCCGCCATGGCATGGCGACCGGGTCGACGATCCAGGGAGGATCGTCGCTGAACGCGCCCCACGCCAGGTCCGCGGGGACGTCGACCGGCAGATCGTCGGGCGCTGTGGCTTTCATCGGTTGAGATGATCCCACGCGCCGTTCGGACCCATCGAGGCAGCGGTCAGAGTCCCGGGCCAGGGAGGTAGTGTCCGCCCGATTTCACACGACCGCCATTGGGGGGACCATGGTCGAGCGCTGGATCGCGGACAGCGGGCTCAGCTCGCGCTACCCGATCTACACGAGAGCCAACGTCGGCGAGGTCTTCCCCGACCCGGTGACGCCGCTCACCTTCGACTGCGGCATCCACCACGCCGAGCTCGGCTGGCGTGATGCGTGGGTGAGGATGGGTGCGTTCGACCACGACGAGTTCGACCCGAACGACCTCGAGCAGCTGGGCATCACGGGTGGCTACTGCTACTTGAACGCCTCGATCATCCGGCTGTTCGGCGAGCGCGCACCCGGTCTGTCGTGGCAGGCGATGGACGAGCAGTTCTTCGGCACCATGCCCGGCATCCCACCGTACGAGGAGCAGGCCGGCGACATCCGGCCCGACCTCACTGAGAAGATCGGCGCGACGTTCGGCTGGGCGCTGACCGTCACGGAGCTGCCCGAGCTGGCCGACGACCAGCGCGTCACGAAGGACCTGGCCGCCGCCCGCCCCGATCTGTCGGCCATGACCGACCGAGCGCTGGTCGAACGCTATGCGGAGCTGATGGACGGCTACTTCCGCGACCTGTTCGCTCACCACATCTTCGTGTCGTACCTGGCCACGCTGCCCGTCGGCATCCTCGGAGCGGTGTGCGCGGCCATCGGGCAACCGGGTGCCCTGCTGGACCTCCTAGCCGGGTTGGGCGATGTCGACTCGGCCGCCCCATCGTTCGCGCTCTGGGAGGTGGGTCGAACCGTCGCCGCCTCGCCCGAGCTGAACGCTGCGTTCGACGAGGGCCTCGACGGCGTGGTCGACCGCATCGCGGCCATGGATACGCCGGCGGCGGCGACGTTCCGGGCCAAGCTCGACGCGTTCGTCGTCGAGTTCGGCTCACGCGGCCCGAACGAGTGGGAGGCGCGGTCGCCGTGCTGGGAGACGAGGCCGGGTCTGGCGCTCGCCGCCGTCGACCGCATGCGCCTGTCGCCGGAGGGGGCGGCACCGACGCTGCAGAACGCGGCGCGGGCTGAGGCGCGCCAGGCCCTCGGCGCCACGCTCACCGAGGCTCTCGCCGGAGATCCGGCGCTGCAGGGCCAGTTCCAGGCCGCGCTCGGGGCGGCCACGGTGTGGCTGCCGGCGCGTGAGCGCACGAAGACCAACGCCATCCGCCTCATCCACGAGGCCCGCATGCCCATGCGGGAGCTGGGCCGCCGCATGGTGGAGCGTGGCCACTTCGACGAGGTCGAGGACTTCGGGTTCCTGCGTCGCACCGAGCTGGCGGCCGTCGTGGACGACCCGGCCTCGTTGACCGCCGACCTGCGCAATCGGCGGGCCGACTACGCCGCCCTCGGCGAGCTGGAACCCCCGTTCGTGTTCGTCGGCGCACCCGCTCCGCTGGCCGAGTGGGCCAAGCGCGGCGCCGTGCGCGACGACCTCCTCGTGGCGGGCGAGACGCTGACAGGTCTGCCAGGCTGCCCCGGCACGGTCGAGGGCATCGCCAGGGTGGTGCTCGACGCCTCGGATCCGACGGCGCTCCTGCCGGGCGACGTGCTGATCGCGCCGATCACCGACCCGTCGTGGACGCCGCTGTTCGTGCCGGCCGGAGCCGTCGTCGTCGACGTCGGCGCCCTGCAGAGCCACGCCGTCATCGTCAGCCGAGAGCTGGGCATTCCGTGCGTCGTCTCGGCCACGAACGCGACGGGCCGCATCCCGCACGGTGCGCGGGTACGAGTCGACGGCGCCGCCGGCACCATCACCGTCCTGGAGGACCGTCCATGACCGAGCGTTGGATCGCGGACACGGTGCCCAGCGAGAAGTTCGCCATCCACTCCCGGGCCAACGCCGGCGAGGTCATGCCCGACCCGGTCTCGCCGCTGTCGTCGAGCTGGGGGCTCGGTGGCCCGGGCGAGTGGGGCTGGCGAGACGCCTACGTGCGCTTCGGCACGCTCGATCACCACGAGCTCGACGCTGACCGCAACGTCACCTGCGTCGTGCTCGGTGGGTACCTCTACCTGAACATGTCCCTCACCCGCCTCTACGGCGTGCGCTTCCCTGGCCTTACGCCCGAGATGGTCGACTTCCAGTACTTCGGCGACATGCCCGGCATCACGCCGTACGCGGACGAGGCCCGGCCGGGCGACGAGAGCCCGGAGCACACCGAGCGCCTCCAGCAGTACCTCGGCTGGATCTTCAGCCGCGACGACCTCGCCGAGCTGCGCGACGACCGCGACCAGATAGCGAAGCGAGTGGCCGCCCGTCCCGCCCTGGCCGAGCTTCGGCTGCAGGAGGTGGTCGACCATGGGCGGTCGTTCCTTCCCCTCTTGCGCCGGCTCTTCTGCCGCCACATCGGCACGTCGGCCAGCTCCGGCGTCGGCATCGCCACCGTGGCGCAGGTGTGTGCCGCAATCGGCCGGCCAGAGGTGTCGCTCACGCTGATCGCCGGCCTCGGCGACGTCGACTCGGCGGCGCCGTCGTGGGCCATGTGGGACCTCAGCCGCATCGTCAGGGGCTCCGAAGCGATCAGTGGGGCGTTCGATGCGGGACCGTCCGGTCTGCTCGATCGCATCCGCACCCTGGCCGAGGCCGATGATCCCGATGCGGCCGAGTTCTGGAAGCAGGGTCGCGAGTTCCTGCAACGGTTCGAGAGCCGCGGTCCCAACGAGTGGGAGCTCCGCAGTGAGACGTGGGGTACGAACCCC
>CAZTVJ010000390.1:0-2204 GCA_964616935.1 uncultured Acidimicrobiales bacterium
CCTCACGATCCGCCGGGACGACCTGGAGGGCGGTGCCAGGGACTTCGTCGATCGCCTCCTGGCCAACGTCACGGTCTGAGCCGTCACGGTCTGGTGTCGCTCCGGTCCGGGCTCGGTCGACCAGCTCGCAGAGCAGCGCCACCCCGGCTTCGACGCGGTCTCGGTCCCCGCTGACGACCAGGTCGAGGTACAGACCGGTGAGGGCGTCGATCACCAACGTCGCCTGTGCGAGGGCGGCGGGGTCGTCCAGCCCGCTGGCCCGCAGGACGGTCGCAACGTCGTTGACCCACGAGGTGACGAGGCGGGCCCGGACATCGCCGGGCAGCCCCGTCTCGGTCGCGCTCAGGGTGGCGGCCTCGAGCACGAGGCGAAGCTTGCGCGCCGGTTCGTCGGAGGTCATGGCGGACCAGTAGCGCCAGAGGGCCTCCGGCAGGGTCGCCTCGGGGTGGGCGTGATCGAGGGTCGCCACGAGCAGGCGCTGCGCCCGGTCGGTTCGCGGGTTGGGGGCACTGCCGGGGTCTCGCTGGTTGAGACACCCGTCCCACATGGTGAGTCGTTCGGTCAGCCCCGGCCGGTTCGATGCTCGGGAACGCCCTGCTCAGCCCCGGTCCCTCGCATGGCGAGCCCCTGGGCGGGCGAATCGCCGGCGAATCGCCGGCCCAGGGGGTTTCACCGTGAGGTCGGTGGTCGCCAGGCCGGCCCTGGCGCAGCCCTGCCTCGGGCCAGCTCGGGCTCCTGCGAGCCGAGCGCGCCAAGGGCGGCGATCAGGGCAGGACGACGACCTTGGTGCCCATGGCCGCCCAGTTGAAGACGAAGATGGCGTTGGCCCGCGTCATGCGCACGCAGCCGCCGCTGCCGTAGGCGCCGAGCTGGGCTTCGGTCTGCATCGGCTTGCCGTGCTTGAACGGGATGGCGTGGAAGCCGATGGTGTTCTTCTTGTTCGGGCTGATGGCGAACCGCGTCATGTACTCCATCGAGATCTCGGGGAAGAACTTGTTGATCGTCTTGGTGGCCTTCCCGAAGACCTTGTAGGTGCCCGGGTTGGGCACGCCGATGCGATTGGTGACCAGCATGGTCCGCACGACCGAGTTGTCCGCGTTGACGAGCCACACCCGGTGGCCCTTGACCGTGTAGACGATGCGCCGACCGGTGCCGGACCCAGTAGGCAGCTGCGACGGCGCAACGCTCGGGGGAGCTGCGCTGGCGACGGGGGAGGACTCGTCGCCCGTGTCGTCCTGCTCGGGGGCGGCCGGCTCACCGGACGAGGCGGGTGCTGCGGCGGCGGCGCCCTGACCAACGGCACGAACCGCGGCCGATGGTGAGGCGGCGGCGACCACCACGGACGACCCCGAACGGTCGACGAGGTCGACCACGCCGACCAGCGCCAGCCCGACGATGAGAGCGACGATCGCGAGGCGCTGGGGGGCGGTCACGGGAGGGCATCGTACGGGGAGAGGCCTCGGCGAGCGGTGCATCGCACACGCAACCGCCGCCGCTCAGGAGAAGGCGGCGACCACCTCACCGAACCGCTCGACCGCGACGGTGTCGCTGAGGTCGGGCAGGCTGACGACCGCCACCTGCACCCCGGCCGCGGCCAGGTGGCGGAACCGCTGCACCTGGTCGACGACCGTGCCTGCGTGGACGGACGCGGCGAAGCGCTCGGCGCCGACCCGCCGGGGTCGGTGCTGGTCGATCAACCGGTCGACCTCGTCCGTGGTGCGCCCGACCAGCGTCGTGGAGAGCTGTGTGACCGTGACCGAGCTCGGGTCGCGTCCGACGTCCCGGCAGTGGGCATGGAGCACGCTGAGCTTGTGCCGCACGACCGGTTCCTCCCCGACGAGGTTGGTGGCGTCGGCGTACCGCGCCACGAGCCGCAACGTCCGCTGCTCGCCGCCACCACCGACGAGGATCGGTACCTTGGTCTGCAGCGGCCGTGGGTAGCACATGGCTTCGGGGACGTGCAGCACCTTGCCGTCGAAGCGGGGGTGGCCCGGCCCCCACAGCAGGGGGAGCAGCTGGAGCGCGTCCTCCAGCAGCGCGTAGCGATCGCCCCGGCTCGGGAAGGGCCACCCGTAGGCCCGGTGCTCCTGCTCGTACCAGGCCAGACCGAGCCCGCACTCGGCCCGCCCGCCACTGAGCACGTCGAGGGTGGCGACGATCTTGCCGAGGTGGGCGACGTTGCGGTAGGTGATGCCGGTGACCAT
>CAZTVJ010000391.1:0-9060 GCA_964616935.1 uncultured Acidimicrobiales bacterium
CTCGCCTTCCCCTTCCCTCTGGTGATCGCCGTAGCAGGGCTGGCGGGCTACCTGGCCGGGCGCTTCCGGCCCGGATCCGTCACGGCCCCAGCGAGCCCGACCGCCGGTGGGAGCCCGACCGCCGGTGGGAGCCCGACCGCCGGACCGCCGCCCTTGATCGCCGACGATGCCCTGCACGGCGAGCGACCCTCGTGGCGCCGTGCCGTGGTGATCCTTGGTGTGGGCGTCGTTCTGTGGCTCGCACCCATCGCGGCCGTCGGCATCGTGTTCGGCCGCGACAGCGTGTTCGTCGAGCAGGGCCGCTTCTTCGCCGGCACCGCACTCATCACCTTCGGCGGGGCCTACGCAGTGCTGGCGTTCGTGGCGCAACGCGCTGTCGAGGTCTACGGCTGGCTGGCACCGGGCGAGATGGTGAACGGCCTTGCCATGGCCGAGACGACACCGGGGCCACTCATCATGGTCGTGCAGTTCGTCGGGTTCCTCGGCGCCTACCGCGACCCGGGCTCGCTCAACCCGTGGGTGGCCGGCGTCCTGGCGGCCACGCTCGTGGTCTGGGTCACCTTCGTGCCGAGCTTCCTGTTCATCTTCCTCGGCGCACCCCACATCGAAGCGTTGCGCAGCAACCGCCGGCTCTCCGCTGCGCTGACCGCCATCATGGCGGCCGTCGTCGGCGTCATCGCCAACCTGGCCGTCTACTTCTCGGTGCACACGCTGTTCACGACGGTCGACAACGAGCGGTGGGGGCCGTTTCGGGTGGGCATACCCGTGTGGTCGACCTTCAGTCTGCGCGCACTCGCCGTCACCGTCCTCGCGTTCATCCTCGTCTTCCGCTACAAGCTCGGTGTGCTGACGGTGCTCGGCATCTGCGCCCTCGTCGGCGGCGTCCTGTACCTCGCTACGGTCTGAGCGCGCGCCCGGTCCGTCAGGCCCCGCGGAGCTCGTCCCGCGGTCCCGTCGGAGGTGCGGATGGTCGCCAGCTTCATCGCGTGCAATGCAAGGCGTGCAAGGTGAGGCGCGCACCGAGACGGAGCGCGCCTCACCGAGCGGGCCTCGCCGCGCGAAGTCCGGACTGAGAGTGCGGAAAGCTGCGTTCTCCGGCCGGACTTCCGAGGCGAACGCACGGCCACCGAGATCGCCGACGCTCAGTCGTCAGCGTCGCCAGCGTCGCCAGCGTCGCCGCCGTGGTCGTCGGCTTGACGGCCGACGACCACGAAGTCCCGGTCCAGCTGGACGTCGACCTGGCTCCCGTCCTCGAGCGTCACCTCGACCTCGTAGTAGCTCTCCTCGTCGCCCACCTCGGTGTCGGTGACACGGCCCCCGGAGGTCTCGGTCAGCGCTGCCGCACTGGCACGAGCCAGCTCGGGACCGGTGATGGGCACTTCCTGCTCGTCGCCTCCACCGGCGGCCACGGCAACGCCAGCGCCTCCCAGCGCGATGGCGGCGATGACCGCTCCGGCGGCAACGATGGCAATGCGTCGGTTCATGTCGTGCTCCTCCTGTGTGTGGTGCTCGTGGATTCGGGTCTGCTCAGCCGGCCGCGGCGGCGCTGCGCACCGTCGCGGCGAGTCGCGCTGCGTGATCGGCGGCCGTGGCGAGGTTCTCGGTGTCGGCCGCCGAACGAAGGTCGCGCAGGCCGGCGTCCAGTGCCTGGCGGGTCGTGGTGTCGAGGTGCGGCCCGATCCGGTCCTTGATCCACTCGAGGACGGCGACCTGCCCGGTCATGCCGGCGAGATCGTCGGCCGCAGCGGCCACCCGGAGCTGTTGGGCGTGCAGGTGGAAGCGGTCGATGTCGACGGCGGCGATCGGTCGCTGCCGCAGCTCGAGGTCCAGTGCAGCCTGCGCCACCTCGATCGCGGCTCGGCTGACGGATGCCGCCTGCTCGGCCTTCACGGCCTTGGCCAGCGCACCCAGCGCCTTCGTCATCCGGTCGGCGACGATGGGCGGAGGAGCCGCCGCGCTCACGACCTTCCACAGGCGCTGGATCCGGCCGAGGGTGGCCTCGACCGCCTCCCAGTCCTCCTTGCGGGCGCTCTCGAGGATGCCCCAGGTGCTGGTGGACAGCTCCACGACCTCGGCCTGGGGCACCGCGAGGGCGTCGGTGGGCGCGGCAACGGCGATGGCTTCGCTGTTCCCGTCCGACGCCGTGGAGAACTCTCCGTAGCCGGGAGCAAAGACCTTGTCGGACACGCCTCCGTCGAGGTGGATCTCCTCGGTGACGATGGCGCCGGTGATCGTGCCCCGCGGACCAGTCACGGTCTGGTCGACGGCCTTGACCCGAACCTCTTCGAAGATGATCCCCGGCGTGTTCTCTGGCCGGAACACGTCGCCCACCTTGGGCTTGGCCGGCATGATCATGGCCGGGGGCCCGTCACGCCCGGCCAGCCAGGTGCCTTCCGTGACCAGGACCGTGCCGCCGTCGTACTCGAAGACGTCCTCGCCGAAGTACCAGACGGACCCGTCATCGGCTTGGGCGTAGCGATCGAGGGCGACTTCGTCGATCTGGCCGTCCAGGTAGGCGGTGTACTGCGACAGCAGGACCTCGACCCTCTGGCCATCCCAGACGACGGTGTCCGTGCGCGGCAGCAGCGTCGTCTCGGACCGGAAGGGCTTGCCATCGGCCACGCCGAGCAGGACCGCCGAGCCCAGCTGCTTGATCGGAAAGAGCGGGTTCGTGATGTCGGTCGGGTTGCTGAAGGTCGGCCGCACAAGGTCGACGCGTTGGTCCGTCGGCGCGCAGCCCTTCCCGCTGTAGGTGCCGCACTCCGTCACCGGCCAGGCGGCGCGGCCAACCGGTGGCACGCTCGTGCTGACCTGCGGTGGCAACGACGTCGACGGCGCGGTGGTGCCGGCGCGGGCCAGGACGGTGGCACCCGCCGCACCCATCGCGATGCAGGCAGCAGCGGTGGTGATCGAGAGCCTTCGTGCGAACCTGGACATCGGATCCTCTCCCTGTTCGTGGTCGTGGGAGGAACGTACGAAGGCCTCCTGAGACAGGTATGAGATGCCACCTCGGATGCCAGCGTCGTCAGCGCAGGTCGAGGGGGAGCGCGATGCGCACGGTGGCTCCCTGACCGGCCACGATCTCCACCCGACCGTCGTGGGCATGCGCGATGGCGGCCACGATGGCGAGGCCCAACCCGGCACCGCCGCCGCCGCTGCGGGCCGGGTCGCCTCGCGTGAAGCGCTCGAACGCCTGCGCTGCGATGTCCGACTCGAACCCAGGGCCATCGTCGGCGACGTCGAGCCACATCTCGGCGCCCACGCATCGAGCGCTCAGCCGGATGTCGCCGCGGCCATACCGGAGCGCGTTGTCCACGAGGTTCCCGAGCGCCTGCCGCAGGCGCGACGGGTCGGCGCCGAGGCGCTGATCGGTGTCGGCCTCAACGATGATGCGGCGGTCGTGCTGGGTGGCGCGGTCGGCGAAGCGATGCCGAACGCCCTCGAGCAGCTCGCGTGGGTCCAGCTCCTGGCGACGTACGGGCAGGCCGCCCTCCGCCGTGCTGGCCAGGACGAGGAGATCGTCGGCTAGCTGGGCGAGCCGGTCACACTCGTCGACCGCGGCCAGCAAGGCCTCGCCGACGTTCGGGCCGTAGTCGCCGTCGCGCAGCGCCGCATCAAGCTCGGCCTTCACGACGGCGATCGGAGTGCGCAGCTCGTGGCTGGCGTCGGCCACGAAGGTCCGCTCCCGGTCGAAGGATTGCTCCAGCCGATCGAGCATCTCGTTCAGCGTCTCGCCCAGCCGGCGCACCTCGTCGTGCGCCGGGGAGAGCGGCAACCGCTCCCCAGGCCGGTGGAGTGACACCTCGCGGGCGCTGCGACGCATGGCCTCGACCGGGGCCAGGCTCGCTCGGGCCAGCAGGTAGCCGATGATCGAGGCCAGCACCACAGCGACGAGACCGCCGACGACGAACGACGCGACCACGTTGCCAAGGGCCTCGTCCCGATCCGAGAGCGACTGGCCTACTACGACCACCCGATCGCCGTCCGCCTGGCCCGCCGGTCGAGCCAGTACGCGCGCCGTGCCCTCGATCCCCGGCACGACCCGGTCGAGCACCAACAGCGCGACACGCGCCTGGTCGAGCTCGGACGGCGTGAGCACGGGCTCGCGAGCCCCGCCGGCGGTGTCCACGACCTGGCCCGACGCGTCCACCACCTGGACGAAGCCCTCCTCGGGATCGTCCGAGGAGGCGGCACCCGCACCGCTGTCCGGCGCACTGGCAAGTCGCGTCGCCACGACATCGGCGCGGCTGCGCAGGCCGGCATCGATGCTGTCGTCGAGATCGGCGCGCAGGCGGAGGTACACGAACGCGGCCGCGCCGGCGAGCACCAACACCATCGCCAGTGCGAAGGCGCCGGTGAGCCGGGCCCGGAGGGGCCACCGGCTCAGATGCCGCCGTCCTTGCGCAGCCGGTACCCGATCCGGCGAACCGTCTCCAGCGAGCGCACGCCGAAGGGTCGGTCGATCTTCTCGCGCAGGTAGCGCACGTAGACCTCGACCACGTTCGAGCGATGCTCGTAATCGAAGCTCCAGGCCGCGTCGAGGAGCTGCTGCTGGCTGAAGACCTGGCCAGGGCGGCGCATGAACACCTCCAGGAGGGCCAGCTCCTTCGCCGACAGGCCGATCTCGTGGTCCTCGCGCCAGACCTGCTGCGTGGCCGGGTCCAGCCGCAACGGGCCGACCTGCAGGACGGTCGGCCGCGCGGCGGCACCCCGCCGAGCGAGCGCCCGCAAGCGGGCGAGCAGCTCGGCGAGCGAGAACGGCTTCGTGAGGTAGTCGTCCGCACCGGCATCGAGACCACGAACCCGGTCCTCCACCGCGTCCCGAGCGGTCAGCATGAGGATGGGTACCCACACCCCGGCGCGGCGGAGGTCGAGGCAGGTCTCGAAGCCATCGGCGTCAGGCAGCATGACATCGAGCACGAGTGCGTCGTAGGCAACGGCATGCACCATCCACTGCGCGTCTGCGCCGTTGCCAGCGACGTCCGCCACGATGCCGGCGCCGCGGAGGCCGCGGCGAACGGCCGTGGCCATCCGCACATCGTCCTCGACGAGGAGCACCCTCACCACGCCATCCTTGCCCGCCGACATGAGAGCAACATGAGAACCGGCGAGGGCTCGCGTCGCGCCGGGCCGGCTCCACATCAGGTGCTTCGGGTGCGAACCTCTCCGCGTACCCTTGCGTAGGACCTTTGTGGACCGACCCGAAGGAGGACACCATGGCGACCTATCGCCACGCCTTGCCTCAGCTGTCTGCCCCGGTCTTCCTGACCGACGGCGGCATCGAGACCACCCTCATCTACGACGACGGGCTGGACCTGCCCGACTTCGCGGCCTTTGCTCTGCTGGACGACGAGGAGGGCCGGGCGGCGTTGGAGCGCTACTTCGACGCCTACGCCACCATCGCGGTGCGCGACCACGTGGGCATCGTCCTGGAAACCGTGACATGGCGCGCGAGTCCCGACTGGACGGCGCGGCGGGGCTACAGCCGGGAGGACATGGAAAGGCTCAACCGGGCGGCCGTCCAGCTCCTGGTCGACGTTCGCCGGCGTCACGAGACGCCGGACACGCCGATCGTGATCAGCGGCTGCGTCGGGCCCCGAGGCGATGGCTACCAACCGGGCTCGCTGATGAGCGCGGAGGAGGCACGCGCCTACCACTCGGTCCAGGCCGAGGTCTTCGCCGACACCGAGGCCGATCTGATCACGGCCATCACCATGACGTACCCCGCTGAGGCCGTCGGCGTCACCCAGGCCGCTCGCGCGGCGGGCATGCCCGTCGTCGTCTCCTTCACCGTCGAGACCGACGGCGCGCTCCCGACGGGCGAGGCACTCGCCGAGGCCATCATCGGCGTGGACGCTGCGACCGATGCCTACCCCGCCTACTACATGGTCAACTGCGCCCACCCCAGCCACTTCGCCCATGTGCTCGAGCCAGGCTCGGCGTGGACGCAACGGCTCGGTGGTATCCGGGCCAACGCGTCGACGATGAGCCATGCCGAGCTGGACGTGGCGACCGAGCTGGATGCCGGCGACCCTGCGGATCTCGCCACCCGCTACGCCGACCTTCGGCGGACCTTTCCGCACGTAAGAGTCTTGGGCGGCTGCTGCGGGACGAGCCACCACCACCTCGACGCCATCAGCACTGCGTGCGCCGTCGGCTGCTGAGCGCACAGGGTCACCGAGTTGATGGCATCCGTCGTACATCACGCCCAGGTGCGGACCAGCTCGAGGACTGCCTCGGCATCTGGGCCCTTGCCGCGCAGCGACGTCTCGCCGGGCAGCACCCTTCGCGCCGCGACGAGGCACAGCTCGAGGCCGTCGCCCGAGACAGTCGTGGTCGCCTCACCCTGCGGCGCGAACCTCCATGCACGATCGCCCGGACCGTCGAGATCGAACGCCACCGGCCCCGAGAGCGTGCTCCCCGCTCGCCGGAAGGCGTACGGCAGCGTGCGCCAAGCAAGGCGGGCGATGTGCCACAGGCGCGGCGCGGGTTCGACGGTGTAGCCGAGGGGTACCGCAACGTCGCCGGTGTGGATCCAGCACTCGGCAAGGCGAGTGGTGGCCAGCGTGCGCGCCGCCAGCTCCCCCGCTACCCAGGTGAGGCGGTCGTCGGGGCGGCCGCGGGCGAAGGCGGCGCGCAGCGCGGTGGCACCACGCCGCCACTGCTCGAAGACCACCGCGCCCGGCTCGCCGCGCCCCGCCGCCACCATGGCGTCGACGTTGTCGTCGACGGTCGCACCCGATGACTGGGTGAGCACGAACGTCGCCGCTTCCTCGAGCAGGCGACCCTCGATGCTGGCCAGCGCCAGGCGATCGGTCTGCGCGAGGTGCAGCAGCACATCGCTGACCGTCCACCCCTCGCAGCGCGAGGGCGTGCTCCACCCCGCGTCGTCGAGCGGTGCGACGATCGCCACCAGGTCCTCGTGCTGCTCGGTCAGCGCACCCAACACCTCGTCCATCGGCCCCCTCCTCGATCAACTGGCATCTACGGCAACGGCGGGCCGATCGGCTCGTGGCGCACCCGGTCGCGGAGGTCCGCGAAGCGGACGGCCTCGTAGGCGATCAGCGCCCAGAACACTGCCGCCACCAGGCCGAGCGTGGCCAGCGCAGGCAGCGCAAGCGCGGCCGGCAGCAGCGCGAGCAGCACGGCCGCAACGACCAGCCGCTGCCAGTTCATCGTGTGGATGTTGCGATACCGGAACGCGACGTGGGCGAGCAGGTAGAGCACCAGACCGCCCACGAGGGCGACCGCAGGCACGGTCTCGAGCGGGTCACCGACATGCGCCAGCGTCTTCTTCAAGCCGAGTGCGACGAGCACGATGCCCGCCACCATCGGGAAGTGGAGGAAGGAGTAGGAGTCGCGCGCCATCTCGTTGCGCGGCCTTCCTTCAGGCATCTCGGCCAATCGCCGCGCGGCAACGAGGGCGACCACATCGAAGTAGGCCCACCACATGGCGGCCACCAGCACCACGCCCAGGATGCCGGCGACGATCACGCCCGCCGTGATCCCAGCCTCCGCGCCGAGGCCGATGGCCACGATCGACTCGCCGAGGGCGATGATGATGATGAGGCCGTGACGCTCCGCGAAGTGGCCCGGCACCAGTCGCCAGCCGGCGGCGCCGAACAGGAACGGCCCGCCCATGTCGATGGCGATGGCGAGCACCCAGAGCGTCGCCTGAGCAGCACCGTCGAGGAACGAGGCGCCCACGATGAGCCCGACGCCGACGACCGTGCTGACGGCGAGGCCCCACACCGAAGTGCGGAGCTCCGGGTCGTCGCGGCTGGCCAGCAGGAACAGCGCGATGTGGGCCAACCGGACGAAGCCATAGGCGATGGCGAAGGTGAGCGCGAGGTCGTCGAACGCCTCGGGCACGCAGAGCGACACGATGAGCAGAGCGGCCATGGCGGCGAACATCACCAACCGCACGGAGCCTTCCTCGGGGTCGACGACGCTCGTCAACCAGGCGTAGCCGACCCAGGACCACCACAGCACCGCGAGCACGAGCAGGCCCTGGCCGAGACCCTCCCAGGTGGGCCGCGCCGCCATCAGCGCGGTGCACTGGGTGATGGCGAGGACGAAGACGAGGTCGAAGAAGAGCTCGAGCGGCGTGACCCGTTCCTCGTTGCGGCGCACGGCGGTGAGGCGTGGCATCTGCCAGCCTGTCGGTGGGGTCACCGCGAGCTTCGCGCTGTCGCTTCCCGCCTGCGGTTTTCGCGATCGACGCATCCCGTTCAGTATGGCGTGCGGTCCGTTCCGGTTACTCGGCCAGGCTCAGGGCCACGGCCTGGGCGGTCGACGGTCCGCCCGCGGCAGCGCGGCCCCCGGCTGAGCGACGGCGGGCCTGGCGTCGCTCGAGTCGCCGGGCGACGTATGAGAGCGTGACGTTGATGATCAGGTACGGCACGGCGGCGGCGACCAAGGCGGTGACGACGGCCGAGTTGTTGAACTCGCCGATCGCCCGCGCCCGGCGCAACAGCTCCTCGGCGCTCACGACGAAGCCCAGCGACGTGTCCTTCACGATGGTCACGAGCTGGCTCACGTAGGCGGGCAGCATGCGCGACACCGCCTGCGGGAGCACGATGATCCGCATGACGCTCCAGTAGCGCAACCCGAGTGTCGCCGCGGCCTCGCGCTGACCTCGATCGAGGGTGAGGATGCCGGCCTTGAAGATCTCGGCGATCGCCGCCGAGTTGTAGAGCACCAGACCCGCGACCACGCACCAGAACGGCGTCAGGCGGATGCCGTACTTGGGCAGCGCGATGTAGGCGAAGATGATCAGCGCGAGGAGCGGGATGGCGCGGAAGAGCTCGATCCAGACCCCGACCGGCCAGCGGATCCACCTCCGCTCCGCCGTGCGGCCGAGCGCCAGCACCAGCCCGAGCGCCGTGGCCAGGACGATGGCGACGATCGCCAGTCGTAGCGTGATGAGCAGGCCGCGCCACAGGTACGGCAACGAGTCGACGATGACGCGCCAGCGGCGTCCTTCGAACTGGCCAGCGTCACGGAAGCGCCAGACGATCCACGCCACGATGCCGACCAGCACCACCACCGCCACGACCG
>CAZTVJ010000392.1:0-14944 GCA_964616935.1 uncultured Acidimicrobiales bacterium
ATATCCACCGCCGCCTTTTGGAACCGAGTTGCCGTTCTCGTCAACGACATCGGCTTCGACCCCAAGTCGCGAGCCGCCGATCCGCACCGCATCCTCCAGGCCTACTTCCGGTCGGCCGCATCGTTGAACCTGCTGCGGGCCTTCACCAAGGGTGGCTTCGCCGACCTCTCCCGGGTGCATGCGTGGACGCAGGAGTTCGTCGGCAGCAGCCGCGAGGGTGAGCGCTACGAAGCGATCGCCACGGAGATCGAACGAGCACTGCGCTTCATGCGCGCCTGCGGCATCGACCTGGAGGGCAGCCCGCAGCTGCACGAGGTCGACTACTACACCAGCCACGAGGCGCTGATCCTCGGCTACGAGGAGGCCCTCACCCGCCAGGACTCCCTCACCGGCGACTGGTACGACTGCTCGGCCCACATGCTGTGGATCGGCGAGCGCACCCGCCAGCTGGACGGCGCGCACGTCGAGTTCCTGCGGGGCGTGGGCAACCCGCTCGGCTGCAAGCTCGGCCCGGAGGCCGATGCCGAGTTCGTGCTGGAGCTGTGCGAGCGCCTCAACCCCGCCCGCGTGCCCGGTCGGCTGACGCTCATCACCCGCATGGGGTCCGACCGCGTGGAGGACCACCTCCGGCCCCTCCTGGCCGCGGTCAAGAGCAGTGGGCACCCCGTGGTGTGGGCGTGCGACCCGATGCACGGCAACACCTACAGCTCGATCGGCGGGCGCAAGACGCGCCACCTGGACGACGTGCTGGCCGAGATCGCAGGCTTCGTCCGGGCCCACCACGCCGAGGGCACCTGGCCCGGCGGTGTGCACGTCGAGCTGACCGGCGACGACGTCACGGAGTGCCTCGGCGGGGCCGAAGAGGTGCTCGACGAGGACCTGGACAGCCGCTACGAGACCATGTGCGACCCGCGGTTGAACGCTCGCCAGTCGCTCGACCTCGCGTTCCGCGTGGCCGAGCTGATGCGGGCCTGACTGCGCTTCGTTCTCCGCCGGGTCGTCGGTTAGCGTCACGCCTGGCGACACCGATCTCTTCGGAACCTAGGGGGACCGCATGACGATGACCGAGGACACCCGCAGCCTGCCCTGGCACCTGCGCGGCAACTACGCACCCGTGACGGACGAGGTCACCGCGTTCGACCTGCCGGTCATCGGTGCGCTGCCCACCGAGCTCGAAGGCCGCTACCTGCGCAACGGCGCCAACCCCAAGTCGGGTACGTCGGTCCACTGGTTCGCGGGCGACGGCATGATCCATGGCATCCGCCTCACCGGTGGCAAGGCCGAGTGGTACCGGAACCGCTGGGTTCGCACCCGCGCGCTCGCCGGGGAGGACCGGATGGCCCCCGACAACATGGGCGACATGACGATCGGGCTGGCCAACACCCACATCATCGGCCACGCGGGGCGCGTGCTCGCCCTGGAGGAGGGCTCGTTCCCCAACGAGCTCAGCCCCGAGCTGGACACCCTCGGGCCGTTCGACTTCGGCGGCAAGCTGGCCGGACCCATGACGGCCCACCCGCACATCTGCGCGGAGACCGGGGAGATGCACTTCTTCGGGTACTCCTTCATGCCCCCGTTCCTCACGTACCACGTGGCCGACGCCGACGGACATGTCGTGCAGTCCGAGGTCATCGACGTGACCGGCCCCACCATGATCCACGACTTTGCCATCACCCGGAACCACGCCGTGTTCCTGGACCTCCCGGTGGTGTTCGACCTCGACGAGGCCATGAGGGGCGGCATGCCCTTCCACTGGAGCGACGACTACCCGGCGCGCTTCGGCGTGCTGCGCCGCGGACGGCCGGCGGCCGAGACCCAGTGGTTCGGCGTCGACCCCTGCTACGTGTTCCACACCATGAACGCCTTCGAGAACACCGACGGTCACGTGGTGGTCGACGGCGGCCGCCACGCCTCCATGTGGCGCGGCTCGGCGGAGCAGTTCGAGCCCTCGTACCTCTACCGCTGGACGCTCGACCCCGCGAGCGGCGCGGTGAAGGAGGAGCAGCTCGACGACGTGTCGCACGGGTTCCCCCGCCTCGACGAGCGCCTCACCGGCCTGCCCTACCGCTACGGGTACGCCGTGGCACCTCGGCCGGGCGAAGAGCCTGGCATGGAGAGCCCGTCGGTGGTCGTGAAGTACGACCTCGAGACCGGCACGTCCGCCATCCACGACTTCGGTCCGGATCGTTCGAGCGGCGAGCCGGTGTTCGTGCCGGCCTCCGATGCCGCGGGGGAGGACGAGGGCTGGCTCGTCACCTACGTCTACGACAAGGGCACCGACTCCTCGTCGTTCGTGGTCCTCGATGCCTCCGATGTCGCCGCCCCTCTGGTGGCCGAGGTGCCCATCCCCCAGCGCATCCCGCACGGCTTCCACGGCAGCTGGATCGCCGACTGACCTGAGCCGCCGCCGGCTCGGCCCAACGCTCCTCCCTTCCGCAGCCGCGCACCACACCTCGCTTCGGGCTTCTGCGGGCGAGTACCCACCTTGGATGTGGGGATTCGCCCGCGGATGCAGGGGTCTTGGCCGGTCAGCGAGCGGCTTTGCCAAGTCCTAACCCCGACGTGGCCGGCACCTGGGGGACCCCCCCGTACCGTCGCCGTCATGCAACGAACGAGAGCACTCGCCCTGGCCATCACCCTCACGACCGTCACGGCGGCCGCCGGTGCCACCGCCATGGCCGCCGGTGGTGCGCTGGGCTTCGGCCCGGCCTCGGCCGGCGCCGACGTACAGATCTCGGTCCCTTTGGAGACCACGGCCGACACCCTCGCCCCCGTCATCGTCTACGAGGACATCCCTGTGCTGGTGGCAGCGGTCGGGACCGTGCCCGAAGCTTCGACGCCTCCCGCCACCGCGGCCGACCCCGCGCCGGCGGCCACCGCGGCCACAGCATCGGCCCTGCAGACCACGAGGACCACGCCGACGTCCACCGGTGCGCCCACCACCAGCCCCCGAGGTGCTGCGACCACGGCAGCCGACGACCACGGCGGCGACAGCGACCGTGACCACGCCGAGGACGACGGCCACCACGAGGACGAGGACGAGGACGGCGACGACCACGGCGACGACCACGGCGGCGATCGCCAAGGCGAGCACGACGATGACTGAGCGGGTCGCCGCGCCGCGGCGCAAGAAGGCCCACCCGGCGGCCTCCGCACGAGTTCTGACCGCCGGCATCAGCGTCAGCGCTGGCATGGGCATCGTGGCCATGCTGGCGCTGGCCGCCCCCTCGACGGCAGCGTCGAGCGAGCCGGAGCTGGTCGAGTCCGGCACCGATCCGACGACGTTGGCCGTCGCACCAACGGCACCGACCATCGTCGTCAGGCGGTACGTGCCGGTCCCGGTCGCGGCACCACCAGCCACTGCCGCTCCGGCCCCGACGGCCGCGGCGAAGGCCGGGGGCAAGGCAGCCAACAAGCCCAAGGCGGCGACGCCGGCGGCATCGTCCGGCTCGTCGGGAGGTGGTTCGTCGGGAGGTGGGTCGTCCGGAGCCGGCGCGCCGACTCCTGCCGTCACGGCCGCGCCCAAACCGGCGGCTTCGCCGGCGCCGGCTGCGGCGAAGCCCAAGCCAGCGCCGAAGCCCACCCCGAGCACGGTCTCGAAGGGGAGCTGAAGGTGCCTGCCGTCGACGTCGAGCACTTCGGCCTGGTCATGGGCGCCGAGGCACACCTGCGAGTGCTCGGCCCTGATGCCGAGGCTCACCTCGCAGCAGCCGACGCCCGGCTGGCCGAGCTCGAATCGCAGTGGAGCCGCTTCCTGCCCGACAGTGACCTGAGCCGGGTGAACCGCGCCGGCGGCGAGCCCGTGGCCGTTGCCCGGGACACCGCCGACCTGATCGAGCTCGCGGTCGCGGCGTGGGTGCTCACCGAGGGGCGCTTCGACCCCTCGGTGCTCCCTGCTCTGGTGGCTGCCGGCTACGACCGCACCTTCACCCTCCTGGCCGCTCGCGGCCCGGTGCCCGTCGGGCCGGGCGACCCTGCGCCCGGGTGCGCCGGCGTCACGGTGGTCCGCGACACCGGGATCGTGCAGGTGCCCGACGGGGTGCAGTTGGACCTCGGCGGCATCGGCAAGGGCCGGGGCGCCGACCTGGTCGCCACCGAGCTGCTCGCCCTGGGTGCCACCGGCGCCTGTGTGAACCTCGGTGGCGACGTCCGGGTGGCGGGGATCGGGCCCGAGGCCGGGGCATGGACGATCGGGGTCGACCACCCGTTCGAGCCGTCCTCGATCGTCACGCTCGCGCTGCGAGAGGGCGCCGTGGCCACCAGCACCACCGCGTACCGGCGCTGGGGCGACGACGCCCACCACCTGATCGACCCGGTCACGGGCCTGCCGGCACGGACCGACCTAGCCGCCGTGACTGTGCTCGCGGCCGAGGCCGTCTGGGCCGAGGTCGTGGCCAAGGCCGCTCTGCTCGCCGGTCTGGACGCCGCGCCCGGGCTGATCGCCGGACTCGGCCTCACCGGCCTGCTCGTGGACACCGAGGGGATCGCCTGGACCCTCCCCGGCCTGGAGGAGTTCGTCACGTGAACCCGCAGCTGTGGTGGTTCATGACCCGGTCGACGGGCATCATCACCTGGGCCCTGGCGACGGCCGCCGTCCTCTGGGGCCTCGGCATCACCAGCAAGCCGCTCGGCAAGAAGCCGGCGCCGGCCTGGATGCTCGACCTGCACCGCTTCCTCGGGGCGCTGACCGTGCTGTTCCTGGCCGCGCACCTCGGCTCGCTCGTGGCCGACAGCTACACCAACTGGACCTTGGCCGACCTGGCCGTGCCCTATGCCACGACGTGGAAGCCGGGACCTGTGGCCTGGGGCATCGTGGCCGCCTGGCTGCTGGTGGCGGTGGAGGTCAGCTCGCTGTTCATGCGTCACCTGCCGCGCGCCTGGTGGCGGCGGCTCCACTTCACCAGCTACCTCGTGTTCGTCGCCGCCACCGTCCACTTCCTGGCGGCCGGGACCGACCGCACCAACCTCGGGCTGCGCGTCGCCGTGGGCGCATCGGTCGGAGCGGTCGCCTTCCTCACGGGCTTTCGGATCTGGGAGGGCCGCCGCAAGGCAGCCCTGCGGCGAGCCGCTGCCGCCTCGGGTGCTGAGGGCACGAGGCCCATACCGATCCGTCGACCGGTCCAGGCCGCCTGACGGTCCGCCACGCTGGCAGTAGCGTCCGCTCCTCGTGGAGGCGCTGCGCCAGATCGACGACTGGGGCGCGACGACCGCGGCCGCCGGTGTCACCGGCAGTGCCAGCAGCGTCGCGTCGTACGGGGCCACCTCGGCCCGGCTACGGCTGGCGTCGGTCACCAAGCCGCTGTTCGCCTATGCCATGCTCGTCGCCGTCGAGGAGGGCACGGTCGGCCTCGACGACGACGCGGGGCCGCCCGGATCCACCGTGCGCCACCTCCTGGCGCACGCGTCCGGCCTGGGGTTCGACACCCCGGACGTGCTCGCCGCGCCGGGCACCCGCCGCATCTACTCGAACACCGGCTTCGACGTCCTCGGCGTCCACCTCTCCGAGCGGGCGGGCATCAGTGCCGCCGAGTACCTCCACCTCGCGGTGCTGGAACCGCTGGGGATGGCGGCGACGGCGCTTGAAGGCTCGCCGGCGGCGTCCGGCTACGGCACCCTCGACGATCTCCTCCGGTTCGCCGCCGAGCTGCTGCGACCCACCCTCGTGAGCGACGCGACCCTGGCCGAGGCGACCAACGTGCAGCTGCCCGGACTGGCCGGCGTCCTGCCTGGCATCGGCCGGTTCGATCCGCTCGACTGGGGTCTCGGGTTCGAGCTGCGCGGCGCCAAAGCGCCGCACTGGACCGGCTCGCTGAACTCCCCTGCGACCTTCGGGCACTTCGGCGCCAGCGGCACCTTCGTCTGGGTCGACCCGGTTGCTGGGCTGGCCTGCGTGGCCCTGACCGACCGGGAGTTCGGGCCATGGGCGCTCGAAGCCTGGCCCCGCCTGTCGGATGAGGTGGTGGGCTCGTAGGAATCGAGCGGCGCGCCGCCGCGGGCCGCCACTACCGTCGATCCCATGGCCAGGGCCGAGATCGCAGCGCCGCGCGCCCCGCTGCCGGGGGCTCGGCCGCCCGGCCTGGCCGTCCTGCTGGCCGCCACGGCCACCCTGACCGCCTCGACATCGGTCGTCTTCCCTCTGCTGGCCCAGCTCCAGGACGCCTACGGGTTGCCGACCTGGAGCCTCGGCGTCATCTCGGGTGCCGCCTTCCTCGCCGGGCTCGTCTCCCAGCTGCTGCTCGCTCCACTCGCCGACCGCGGCCACGCCCGGCTCCTGCTGCTCGGCGGCCTCGGGATCGCCGTGGTGTCCGGCGTGCTGTTCGGCACGGGCAGCACGCTCTGGCAGCTGACGCTGGCCCGACTGCTCGCCGGCGTGGCCACCGGCGCCTTCATCCCTGCTGCACGTGCGTTGGCCTCGACGATGGTCCCCGAGGAGGCCGGGCGCAACCTGGGGCGGCTCGCCGCCGCCGAGCTGGGCGGCTTCGTGGCCGGCCCCATCGCCGGCGCCGCGCTGTTCGAAGCCTTCGGGTTGCGGGTGCCGTTCTTCGTCTTTGCCGGCCTCGCCCTCGTCGGCGCCATCCTCCTGAGCCGGCGACGCCTGCCGGACTCGCTCGGCACCAGCGGGTCCAGCCGACCCAGCCTCTCACTGCTCAAGTACCCGAGAGTCGTGGTCGCTGCCCTCCTGGCGGTGGCGTTGTTCCTCCCCGTCGGGGTCTACGACTCGCTGTGGGCGCGCTACCTGGAAGACCGTGGAGCCGGGCCGGTGTTCGTCGGCGTCACCCTGGCCATGTACGGCCTTCCCTTCGTGGTCCTCGCCTCCACCGGAGGCCGCGTCGCCGACCGTTTCGGACCGGTGCGCTCCGCCTTCGTGTGCCTCGTCGTGATCGCACCGCTCACCGTGCTCTACGGATCGGTGGCCTCCCTCGGCCTCATCGTGGCCGTGTCACTGATCGAGGCCGTCGCTCAGGCGGTGGCCGTACCCGCCTCACAGTCCGCCATGGCTCGGGCGGCGCCGGAAGGCAGCATCGCGGCAGGTCAGGGCCTCGCCGGGGCCATGCAACAGCTCGGGGCAGGGCTCGTCGCGCTGGTAGCAGCGCCGATCTACGGCGTGGCGGGAGCGCTCGTCGTGTTCGGCGGGGCTGCTGGCGTGATCGTCGTCATCGGGGCGATCGCCTGGGTCATCGACCGGCGCAACCCCGCGCCTGCCGGCTAGGCGACGACCGGCTCGGGGTTCGCCGCCAACTGCCGGTGTTGACCGGCGCGCCTCGGTACGAGCACGACCCGATGCAGCAGCGGGAGCCCGCACAGCGCGATGACCGAACCCACGAAGAACGCACCCTGGTACCCGGCGAGCGCGGCGACCGGTCCGAGGATCAGGCCGCCGAGTGCACCTCCAACCTCGAAGAACATCGTGAACGAGGCGATGACGGCCGCCCGCTCCGCATCGGGCACCGAGTTCACGCTGATGGCCATGAGCGAGGGATAGAGCAGCGAGATGCCCACACCCAGGACCACGGTGCCCGCCAGCAGCCCGGCGAGGCTGCCGAGCACCGCCATCAACCCGAGACCGGTCCCGATGGCCACCAGGGCGAAGGCCGCCGAGCGACCGAGCCCGATGCGTTCCGGCACGCGGGCACCGAAGAGGCGGAGCACGAGGACCAGCACGCTGTACACCAGGAACACCCCACCGGCGTTCGAGACCCCGATCTCGTCGGCCCGCAACGCCAGGAAGGCCATGAAGCCGGTGTAGCCGATCATGGCCGCAGCCAGGACGACGCCGGTGCGGACCCCTGCCATGTGCAGGAGCGGCGCCTTCGTGCCCGCCTCGGCGAGGGGTGCCCGACCACCGAGGGTTGCGGGCACCGCGCTGGAGATGGCGCCGGCGACGAGGAGGAAGATGCCCGAGAGCGCGAACGCCTGCGTGAAGTGACCACCCGAGGCCAGCATCTCGCCGATGACCGGGCCGATGCCAAGCCCCCCGAACACGGCCACCGAGAAGTAGCTGGCCGCCTCCGCGCGCCGATAGGACGGGGCCAGATCGTTGATGATGGTGGCGGCGCCGACGAAGTAGAGGCCCTCGGCCACGCCGAGCACCATGCGCAGCACCAGCAGCAGCGCGATCGGCGTCAGGATCGGCGTCAAGACCAGCGCCACGGCACCGACCACGCAGCCCACCACCATCATCCAGCGCTCACCGAACCGCCGAGCGCACCAGGAGATGAGCGGTCGGGCGGCGATGGCGGCCACGCTGTAGCACGCCACGGCGGCGCCGACCACGATGCTCGAGCCACCGAGGTCCTCGGTGATGTACCGGGGCAGTGTGGGCAGGCTGATGCCGACGGCCACGAAGAACGCGAGGGTCGCCGCCGAGACGGTGAGGAACGGGCGGGTGATGAGGCGATCCCGAGGTTCAGCGGGGATCGCAGCAAACATGACGGACAGTGTGCCGGGAGAACGTTGTACACGCCAACCAGTTCAGGTGAGCCGATCGTCACTGCCAGTGCGGGGGCGCCACCGATCTGCGACGGCGGCCGACAGCGAGCACGACCAGCCCGGCGCCGAGCAGGACGAGCCCGAAGAAGACCACCCCAGGTCGAACGAATCCGGTCCGCGGCAGAGGTGCATCGGGCACTGCGGCCGCCGGTGCCCCAGGGGCGACCACGACGGTCGGGAGCACGGCAGCGGTGGGCGTCGGCGCCGCTGGTGCCGTGGCGGCCGGCGCCTTCTGGGGCACCGGCGGGGCCACGGTCGGTGGCGGAGCCGTCGGACGCGCGGTCGTCGGGGCCGCCTCGGCCGCGCTGGTGGGCGGTGTGCTCGGCGTCGTGGTCACCGCCGCCGTCGTGGGTGCCGCCTTGGTGGTTGGCGCTGGCGCCGATCCCTGCTGCACGGTGATGGTCAGCGCCCGATCCTGGGTGCCGCCACTCGACTTCAACGGCAGGAAGGTCGCGATCCGGGCGTCGACGTTGCCTTGGCCAAGCCCCGTGCCAAGGTCGTCGAGGCCGAACGTGCCACTCCCACTCAGCACTCGGAACCCGACCGGCGGGACGACGGCCGCCGTGTACGACGGCGACTTGCCGCCGACGGCGAACGCCGGGACCTGCAGCTCGTTGCGCGTCGGTCGGAAGGTGCCCGGGGCAAGGGGGGCGTCACGTACGGCCTGCTGGGTGCAGTCGAGCCCGCTGGTCGCCCAGGTGCAGGAGAGCTGCTCGAGAGGTCCCGCCAGCGTGACCACCAGTCCTGGTGCCGCGGCGGGTGCCGCGATGGGCTGACCATCGGCCCCGCGCCATCGGATCTCCGGCTGCAGGTCGTAGGTGCAGTAGGTGCTCTCGGCCGCCGTGGACGCCAGCGTTCCCGAGGTCGACCTGATGCTCCAGGCCAGGTTCGTCTCGGCCGCCGCGGGGAAGCGACCCGTGCCGACGAAGTGTGCGACATCGGACGCGCCGCTCGGCCGAGCCGGGCCGACCGTGCCACTGCGGGTGGCGGTGCCCGAACGCAGCGTGTACTGCATGACCTGCTGGCTGTCGGTGTTGCGGGCTCGCAGGATGGGTCGGTTCGAGCCCATCCAGCACAGTCCGGTGAGGGTGGGGGGTGAGGGTGGGCTGGCCTGAGCGGACGCAGGCCCGGCCGTCGTGGGAATGACGGCAAGGAGCACGGCGAGCGCGGCACCGCCCGCCCAACGCAGGCGCGGGTCCATGGGGTTCCTCCTGGAGCTGGCGGGTTTGGGGGGTGCCGGCTCCTCGGCAGTTCGAAGGTAACGAAGCCCCCCCACCTGGGGTTATGGGCAGGACGGATCATTCCGGTGGGAGGGCCGACGATCCGTGCCAGCGGCGCCACCGAGCGCGTGCAAACGCGCCGTCAACGCTCGGTTTGTGAGCGCCGGACGGGCCGGGCGTAGCGTCGGCGCTCATGCCCATCGATGCGACGAAGGTCGACGCGCTCCTGACTCGAGCCCGCCGCGAGGTCGACGACGGCCTGCTGCCCTCCTGCCAGATCGCCCTGGCCGTCGAGGGTGAGCTGGTGGCCTTCGAGGCCTACGGCGACGCGACGCGAGACACCCGCTACGCCGTGTTCTCGTGCACCAAGGCCTTCGTGGCCGGCGCGGTCTGGGCCCTCATGGGCGACGGGCTCATCGACGTCAGGCTGCGAGTCGCCGACTACATCCCGGAGTTCGGTGCGAACGGTAAGGACCAGATCACCGTCGAGCAGGTGATGCTGCACACCGCCGGGTTCCCGCACGCGCCGCTGGGACCGCCGGCCTGGGCCACCCGCGACGGTCGCCTCACCACCTTCGCCGCCTGGCGGCTCAACTGGGAGCCGGGCACCACCTACGAGTACCACGCCACGTCGGCGCACTGGGTGCTGGCGGAGATCATCGAGCGGGTTGCGGGCGCCGACTACCGGGACGTGGTCGAGGCACGGATCACCGAGCCGGCTGGCCTGCCGCGGGTGCTCGGGCTCGCCGAGGGCACGGCGCAGGACGGCATCGCGGAGCTGGCCATCGTCGGCGAGCCCGCCACCGCCGAGGAGATCCGCGCCACGTTCGGCGTCGATGCCCTTCCCGTCACCGAGGTCACGCCCGCCGCGCTGATGCAGTTCAACGACCCGGCCACCCGGGCCGTGGGGGTGCCAGGCGGGGGTGGGGTCATGCGGGCGAGCGACCTGGCCCTCTACTACCAGACGCTCTTGCACAACCCCGGCGAGATGTGGCGCCCGGACGTGCTGGCCGACGCCACGGGCAACGTCCGCAACCTCCTCGGTGAGCGGACCACGGGCGTGCCGGCCAACCGCAGCCTGGGGCTGCTGCTCGCCGGCGACGACGGCTACAGCAACGTGCGTGGCCTCGGGCGCACCGTCTCCCCCCAGGCCTTCGGGCACAACGGCGCAGCCGGCCAGCTGGCCTGGGCCGACCCTGCGACCGGCCTCTCGCTCGGGTACTGCACGAACGGCATCGACCAGCACGTCGTGCGGGAGCCCCGGCGCGGCACCGCCATCAGCAGCCTCGCTGCGGTGTGCGCCGGGGCGTGACGCGGGCCCCCGTCAGGTGGCGTTGACGCGACCGATGGCCGACGCCCGGTAGACCCCAGCCAGGGTGCACAGCACGAAGCCGAACAGGATGAACTGGATGATCGACGCCGCGATGCCGCCGATCAGTGGGATGAAGTTCAGGATCGAGCCGATGATCGTCGATGCGATGGCCAGACCGAGGAAGACCAGGAACAGCAGGATGAGGCTCCCGGCCTGCTCCTTTATGGCCGCGAAGCTGTCGCCGATGGGGCTGCCCTGGCGGCGCATCTCGATGGCGAGGAAGGGCACGAACATCAAGAAGAAGGCGGCGATGAGGCCGGGGACGACGCACAGGATGAGGCCGACGAACACGATGAGCCCCGCCACGATGGTCCAGCCCAGGTAGGGCCCGAGCTTGCCCATGGCCTCGCTGAGGAGGGCGCCGAAGGGACGCTCGTCACGGTCGACCGAGGCCAGGCTGATCTTGGTGAAGAACAGCGACGACAGCACGCTGAGCGCCAGGCTGATGAAGGTCCAGAGCAGGAGCCGGAAGGCGTTGACGTCGTCGCGAACCAGCAGCCACTGGAAGATGCCGGCCACGACGCCCACCGCGACAGCGATGATCACGAAGTCGACCCAGCGCCTCGTGAAGGCGGTCCAGCCGTTGCTGAGCGCTTCGCTCACGCTCAGCGACGAGCCACCTCCCGCAACGGGGAAGCCCTCCGGGGGGGGCGGGGGTGGCGGCGGCAGATCAGACATGGTGGGATTCCCTTCGAGCGAGGACTGGGCGGCACACTACCGATGCCGCCTGCGCACAGGTGCGGATCGCCCTTACCGCCCGCCTAGGCGAGCCGCTCCACGATCATCGCCATCCCCTGGCCACCACCCACGCACATCGTCTCGAGGCCATACCGGCCGCCCGTGGCATCGAGCCCGTTGAGCAGGGTGGACATGATCCGCGCGCCCGTCATGCCGAACGGATGCCCGAGGGCGATGGCGCCGCCGTGGATGTTCAGCTTCTCCATCGGGATGCCAAGGTGCTTCGCCGACGGGATCACCTGCGCCGCGAAGGCTTCGTTGATCTCGAACAGGTCGATGTCGTCGACGGTCAGGCCGGCGCGAGCGAGGGCTTGGCGGCTGGCCTCGATCGGGCCGAGGCCCATGATCTCGGGGTTCAACGCCGACACGCCCGACGCCACGATGCGGGCGAGGGGGGTGATGCCGAGCCGCTCCGCCTTGGTATCGCTCATGACCACGACGGCAGCCGCGCCGTCGTTCAGCGGGCACGCGTTCCCCGCGGTGATGGCCCCGTCGGGACGGAAGACCGGCTTCAGCTGCGACAACCCCTCCAGGGTCGTGCCTCGCCGCGGGCCGTCATCGGCGCCCAGCGTCGAGCCGTCGGGCAACGTGACGGGCGTGATGTCGCGCTCGAAGAACCCGTTGTCGATCGCCGCGATCGCAAGCTCCTGGCTGCGCACGCCGAACTCGTCCATCTCCTCCCTGGTGACCCCTTCGATCTCCCGGACGTTCTCGGCGGTCTGCCCCATGGCGATGTAGATGTCGGGCAGGCCTTGTGGCGCGGTCCAGGGGGGCGAGCCGCCGAGCGAACGCTGCGCGCTCCGCTCGCTCGAGTCGGCGAACAGCGCGTTCGTGGCGTTCGCGCCGTCCGAAGCGCCGTTGCCGTACCGGCTGACGCACTCGACCCCGGCGGCGATGAAGGCATCGCCCTCGCCCGCCTTGATGGCGTGGAGGGCCATGCGGATGGTCTGGAGGCTCGACGAGCAGTACCGGTTCACCGTGACGCCAGGCACGGGCAGCTGCGCCAGGATGCTCACCACGCGAGCCACGTTGAAGCCCTGCTCCCCCGATGGCGAGCCACACCCCATCATCAGGTCGTCGATCTCGTCGGGCGGGAGCTGCGGCACCTTGGCCAGCGCAGCAGCGACCATCTGGGCGGCGAGATCGTCCGGGCGCATGTCCTTCAGCGAGCCCTTGAACGCTCGGCCGATCGGGCTGCGGGCAGTGGCGACGATGACGGCCTCGGGCATGGGAGCTCCTCTTCGGTCAACCGAGCGTTGGGACACCTGAGGGCGCTCTGCGACGCCTCAGTGGCTCAACGCTCGAGCGGCAGGGTGATGCTAGACACCCGGACGGGTCCACAGGTCCACGATGGCGATGCCCAGCTCCGCGAGCAGCGAGCGGACGAGCGGCAACGACAGGCCCATCACGTTGCTCGGGTCCCCCTCGACCCGCTCGATGAACGGTGCGGCCCGTCCGTCCAGCGTGAACGCGCCGGCGACCTCCAGTGGTTCACCACTCGCGACGTAGGCATCGATCTCGGCGTCCGACGCATCGGCGAAGCAGACGAGCGTGCTCGCCGTACCGATCGCCCGGGCACCGGTGCCGGTGTCGATCACGCAGTGACCCGTGTGCAGCGTGCCCCTTCGCCCGCGCATGGTTCGCCACCGGCGTGCCGCCAGCTCCGGCGAGCCCGGCTTGCCGAGCAGCTCGCCGTCGAACTCGAACATCGAGTCCGCACCGAGGACGAGGGCATCCCCGCCGACTCGGGCGGCGACCGCAACGGCCTTGGCCTCGGCGAGGTGCGCGACCAGCACCAGCGGTTCGAGCTGGTCGAGCCCGTCCTCGTCGACGCCGCTCACCACCACGTCCGGCTCGATGCCGGCCAGACGCAGCAGGCGCAGGCGCGCCGGCGAGGCGGACGCGAGGACGACCCGCCTCGTCACCGGACTGGCTACCCGGTCTCGATGACGGAGAACACCTCGGCCTGGCGATCGGGACCGAGCCCGAACTGCTCGGCCGTGGCCGTCAGCCACCCTCGCACCCGCTGCTCCATGCCGTCCGGATCGGACAGCTGGCTCTCGTGGCAGCGCAGCGCCGCGAACTTGCGCTCGACCTGCTCGGTGATGTCGACCACGTGGGTCGGTTCCGGCCCGGCCATGACCCAGACCTCGGGCACGGTCCACGGCACCCAACCCTCGATGGCCAGCTCGGGGAAGGCGAACTCGTTGCGGCTGTCCGGGTAGACCGCGCACAAGGATGCTTCGCCAGCCGCCAGGTGGTCCGGATGGCTGGCGAAGATCCGTCGATAGTTGCGCTCGGGGCTCGGGATGAGCACACGCTGGGGCCTCACCTGGCGGATGACCCGCGAGATGTCGCAGCGCAGCTCGAGCGTCGGTTGCAGCTGGCCGTCTGGGTAGCCCAGGAAGATCAGCTCGTCGACGCCCACCTCCTTGGCTGCCGCCGTCTGCTCCCGGCGGCGCATCGGTCCGATCTCCGAGCGGGGCACGCCCGGGTCGAACCCACCCGCGTCGCCGTCGGTCACGATGCAATAGGTCACGTCGATGCCGGCATCGGTCCACGTGGCGACGGTGCCAGCAGCACCGAAGTCGACGTCGTCGGGGTGGGCGGCGACCACCAGGATCCGCTCCACCACATCGTCGTCGAGCACCAGGCGAGGCTACCGGCGGCCGACCCGGACGCCGCCGGCCGGGTGCAAGGATCACGTGGTGAGCGATCCGTTCCACATCGACCTCGCCGACCTCCGCCAGCGCAGCGGCGCGAAGTGGACGCGCTACGGCTCTGACGTGCTGCCCGCATGGGTGGCCGACATGGACTTCCGGGCGGCCCCGCACATCCGTGCGGCCCTGGGCGAGATGGTCGACGACAGCGATCTTGGCTACCCCCCGTTCCAAGCGGCGAGCGGGGTGGCCGACGCGTTCGCTGCTCGGGCCGCGGCCCGCTGGGCGTGGGAGGTGGACCCGGGACTCGTGCACCTGCTCCCCAACGTCATGACCGGCATGGCGCACGCCATCGAGGCCCTGACCGAGCCGGGCGACTGCATCCTGGTGCCGTCGCCCGTCTACCACCCCTTCCACGACGTCGCCCCCCACTGCGGGCGGGTGCCGGTGTTCGTGCCGCTCAA
>CAZTVJ010000393.1:0-6402 GCA_964616935.1 uncultured Acidimicrobiales bacterium
CCGGGCCGACGTCGTGCACCTCATCGGCAAGGATCCCGCGCTGCCCACCCTGCTCCCGGAGCTGGCCGACCAGCCGATCCCGCTCATCCACGACGACCCGCGCACGCACCCGCTGCTCCGCGGCATCCGCAAGGTGCTGGACGCCTACCCAGGCGAGCGGACCATGGTGGGTGAGATCAACCTCGGGTCGGCGGCCCAGCTGGCGCCCTACTACGGCGCCGGCGACGAGCTGCCGCTCGTCTTCAACTTCACCCTGCTGCGCTCCCGCTGGGACGCGACGCGCTGGCGGGAGCTGATCGTCGCCGCCGAGGCCGCGTTGAGCCCGGTGGACGGCTGGCCGGTCTGGGTGCTGGCCAACCACGACGAGCGGCGCCTCCGCACCCGCGCCGGCGGCTCCGAGGCTCGGGCCCGGGTGGGTGCGACGGTGCTGCTGACCCTGCGGGGCACCCCGTTCCTGTACGCCGGTGAAGAGCTGGGCCTCCTCGATGCCGAGGTGCCCGCGGAGCGGCGCGTCGACCCTGGTGGTCGCGATGGTTGCCGGGCGCCCATCCCTTGGACGGCGGACGAGGGTCACGGCTGGCCGGCCGAACCGTGGCTGCCGTGGCCACCGGAACCAGCGGAGCGAGCGGTGGCGGCGCAGCGCAAGGACCACGACTCGATCCTGTGGCTGCACCGCCGGTTGCTCCGGGCTCGGCGCGCGTCCGGCGCCCTGCGCGTCGGCTCTTGGACGGCGCTCGACGCGCCCGACGGCGTGCTGGCCTACGAGCGGGTGGCGGGCGACGACATTCGTCGAGTGGTGGCCGGCTTCGTCGACGAACCGCGAACGATCGACGGGATGGGCACCGGGTGGCGCGTGGAGGTGTCGACGTCCGTCGCCGACGACGGGCACCGCTGGGATGGTTCGCTGCGGCCCCTGCAGGCCGTGGTGCTGGCGCCTGCCTGACCACGCTGCGCGGCCCTGGCGATTCGCCGGCGATTCGCCGGGTGCACTTCAGGCGGGGATCGTTGCGCTCAGCGAGACGTGGGCCGACGGAAGTGAAGGTTGCGGCTGCAACCGGGACCACGGCCCGTGCGGGCCTACGCTCGCGTCGCCATGGTTGCGCCGACGCCCGAGGAGATCCTGGCTTCGCCGCCCGACGCCGTGGCCGCCACCCGCCTGGTGGGTACCACTCGCGACGGCCAGCTCCCCTTGACCGAAGAGGAGCTGCTGCACGAGCCGAGCGGCAACCTGTTCGGCCTCACCCAGAACGTGGGCATGGGATGGGACCCGGCCCGCTCGAACGGCCCCCAGTACCTGGTGCTCAGCACCCACGGTGGGCTGCGGGCCGACGACGGCAGCCCGCTCGCGCTCGGCTACCACACCGGCCACTGGGAGGTCGGCCTGCTGGTGCGGCGTGCGGCCGAGACGCTGCGCGACCACGGCGCCGTACCCTTCGCCGCCTACGTGACCGACCCGTGTGACGGGCGCTCGCAGGGCACACCCGCGATGTTCGACAGCCTGCCGTACCGCAACGACGCCGCCATCGTCCTACGCCGGCTGGCCCGGTCGTTGCCGCTGCGTCGCGGCGTGCTCGGCATCGCGACGTGCGACAAGGGCCTCCCGGCGATGATGCAGGCCGTTGCCGGCTTGCCTGGTCTCCCGGCCGTCATCGTGCCGGGAGGGGTCACGCTACCGGCCCTCGACGCCGAGGACCTGGGTACGGTGCAGACCATCGGTGCTCGCTTCGCCCATGGCACGATCACCCTGGAGCAGGCGGCCACCATGGGCTGTCGGGCATGCGGATCGGCCGGCGGCGGCTGCCAGTTCCTGGGCACGGCGGCCACGTCCCAGGTGGTGGCCGAAGCATTCGGTCTCGCCCTTCCTCACGCTGCGCTGGCGCCCTCCGGCGAGCCCGTCTGGCTCGACCTCGCCCATCGCTCTGCGCTCGCCCTGGTGGCGCTGGCCATGCAAGGAGCGACGGTGCGCGACGTGCTCACGCCGGGGGCGGTTCGCAACGCGCTGGTCGTGCACGCTGCGTTCGGAGGCTCGACGAACCTGCTGCTCCACGTCCCGGCGGTGGCGGCGGCGGCCGGGCTGGCGGTACCGACCGTCGAAGATTGGGTGGAGGCCAACCGGGCCACGCCCCGCCTCGTCGACGCGCTGCCGAACGGCCCGCGCCACCACCCGACGGTGCAGGTGTTCGCGGCAGGCGGCGTGCCCGAGGTGATGCTGCACCTGCGCCGGATGGGCCTGCTCGAGCTCGGTGCCCGCACCGTGAGCGGGCTCAGCGTCGACGAGAACCTGGACTGGTGGGAGCAGAGCGATCGGCGAGCGCAGCTACGGGCCAAGCTCGCCGCGGGCGGCGTCGATCCTGATCACGTGATCCTGTCGCCCGATGCCGCCCGGGCCGCGGGCATGACCGGCACGTTGGTGTTCCCGACGGGCAACCTGGCGCCGCACGGCTCGGTGGTGAAGGCGACGGCCATGGACAGCACGCTCGCGGGCGTGGACGGCGTCTACCGCCACCGCGGCCCGGCGCGCGTGTTCACCTCCGAGCCGGCTGCAGTGGCCGCCGTGAAGGGCTTGAGCGAGCCACCTGTGTGCGCGGGCGATGTCGTGGTGCTGGCGGGCATCGGTCCGCTCGGCACCGGCATGGAGGAGACCTACCAGCTCACCTCCGCCTTGAAGTTCGCCCCCTTCGGCAAGCACGTCGCAGTCGTCACCGACGGCCGCTTCTCGGGCGTCTCCACCGGTGCCTGCATCGGCCACGTCGGACCCGAGGCCTTGGCCGGCGGACCGATCGGGCGCTTGCGCGACGGCGACCTCATCGACATCGAGATCGACCGGGTCGCCCTCACCGGCCGGGTCGACTTCCTGGGACCGGACGGGACGGAGCTGGCGGTCGAGGAGGCGATGGTGGTGCTCGCCGCCCGTGCGCCACACCCCGGTTTGGCGACAGCACCCGGGCTGCCCGATGACACGCGCCTGTGGGCCGCGCTGCAGGCCGTGGGTGGCGGGGCGTGGAGCGGTTCGACCTACGACGTCGACCGGATCGTCGAGGTGCTCGACGCGGGCCGGCACGCCCTGGGCGAGCAGTGAACGGACGCTTCGCGGGGACGGTGGTGCTCGTCACCGGTGCGGCCACCGGCATCGGCTTCGGGGTCTGCGCCGCCTTTGCTCGCGAGGGGGCGACCGTCGTGCTCAACGACATCGACGCGGCACGGGCCGATGCAGCCGCCGCCGCACTCGCTGGCGACGGCCACGTCGTGGCGATGGCCGCCGACGTGAGCGATGTCGCTGCGGTGCGGGCGCTCGTCGACTCCACGGTCGCCCGGTTCGGTCACGTGGACGTGGTGGTCGCCAATGCCGGACTCAGCCACTTCGGCCCCTTCCTCGACGAGGAGCCGGCGGATGTCGACCGCGTGCTGGCCGTCAACCTGCGCGGCACGTACTTCACCGCGCAGGCCGCGGCCCGGGCCATGGTGGCGGGCCGCCGACCCGGCCGGATCGTGCTCGTGACATCGGTGGCCGGCGTCCAGGCCATCCGCGGTCTCAGCACCTACGGCGCCACCAAGGCGGGCCTGCGGATGCTGGCCCGCTCGCTGTCGCTCGAGCTCGGGGCCCACGGCATCACGGTCAACGCCGTCGGGCCCGGCGCCACCTTGACGGAGCGCACGATGCAGGAGACGGTCGACTACGAGGGCCAGTGGTCGTCGGTCGCGCCGATCGGACGGATCGCGGCCGTCGAGGACGTCGCGTCGGCCGTGCTGTTCCTCGCCTCACCTGAAGCGCGGCACGTGACCGGCCAGACCCTCATGGTCGACGGCGGCTGGTCGGCCACCGGCCCCGTCCCGCCTGGGTACTGATCACCCTCGCTCAGTCGGTCAAGGCTCGACCGTCGACGCCGTCCAACCAGGAGCGGCCGGCCGTCGCCGCCGCCGCCAGGCCGTTCGCGGCGGGTAGCAGCTGCTCGCAGAAGAACCGAGCCGTCACGACCTTCGAGCGAAGGAACGCCTCGTCGTAGGCGCCCGAGCCAGCGTCCAGGAGGTCGAACGCAGCCAGCGCCGAACGAGCCATGAGGTAGCCGCCCGTCAGCGTGGCCAGGAGGCGCAGGTACGGGGTGGCACCAGCGAGCAGGTCGGCCTGGTCGTCGTGGTGCTCGAGGAACCACTCGGTGGCCTCGGTCGCAACCGCCAGGGACGTCCGCAGCTCCTTGCGGGCCAGGGCCAGCTCGTCGTGATCCGCGAGCGGGGCGTCGAGCGCAGCGATGCGATCGAGGTGGGCACGGATGACGGCGCCGTCGCGCATCGGCAGCTTTCGAGCGACGAGGTCGATGGCTTGGATGCCGTTCGTGCCCTCGTAGATGGGGGCGATCCGGGCGTCGCGGTAGTGCTGCGCGGCGCCTGTCTCCTCGACGTACCCCATGCCCCCGTGCACCTGCACGCCGATGCTGGTCGTCTCGACGCCGAGGTCGGTCCCCCAGGCCTTGGACAGCGGCGTCAGGAGCGCAGCGAGCTCGGCTGCTTCAGCGCGCACCTTCTCGTCCGGGTGGTGGTGGCCGACGTCGATCGCCTCCGCGTTCCAGTACACGAGGCGGCGCAGGGCTTCGTTGGAGGCCTTCATCGTGAGCAGCATCCGCCGCACGTCGGGGTGATCGATGATCGGTGACACCTCACCCGCGGGCGCGCCGGGCGCCCGCCCCTGGCGGCGTTCCTGGGCGAAGGCGAGCGCCTGCTGGTAGGCGCGCTCGCCCAGGGCGAGCCCTTGCAGGCCGACGGAGAGCCGCGCCTGGTTCATCATCGTGAACATCGTGGCCATGCCCCGCTGCTCCTCGCCGATGAGGAAGCCGACGGCCCCACCCTGCTCGCCGTAGGACAGCAGGCAGGTCGGGCTGGCGTGGATGCCGAGCTTGTGCTCGAGCGACACGCAGGTGATGTCGTTGTGCTCGCCGAGCGAGCCGTCAGGGTTCACGAGGAACTTCGGCACGATGAAGCAGGAGATGCCGCGGGTGCCGGGCGCTGCGTCGGGGGTGCGGGCAAGGACCAGGTGGACGATGTTGTCGGCCATGTCGTGCTCGCCGTAGGTGATGAAGATCTTGGTGCCGGTGATGCGGTACGAGCCGTCGTCCTGGCGCGCGGCGCGCGTGCGCACCGCCCCCACGTCGCTGCCCGCGTCCGGCTCGGTGAGGTTCATCGTGCCGGTCCACTCGCCGGTGACCATCTTCGGCAGGTAGGTGACCTGCTGCTCCTCCGAGCCGTGGTTCGTCAGCGCGTCGATGGCGCCTTGGGTGAGCAACGGGCACAGCGAGAACGCCATGTTGGCCGATGTCAGGATCTCCTGGAGGGCGATGCCCACCATCCAGGGGAAGCCACCACCGCCGAAGTCGGGGTCGAACGGCACGGCGCCCCAGCCGCCGGCGACGTAGGCGGCGTACGCGGCCGCGAAGCCGTCGGGCGTGGTCACGGTGCCGTCGGGCCGGAGCGTGCTGCCCTGGACGTCGCCCACGCGGTTGAGCGGGCCGAGGGTGTCGGCGAGGAACCGCCCGGCCTCGGCCAGCAGGTCGGCCACGAGGGTCGGTTCGGCATGGGAGAAGCGGTCGATGGCGGTGAGCCCGCCGAGGTCACAGACCTCGTTCAGGACGAAGTCGATATCGCGCAGTGGTGCCGCGTAGGTGGTCATGTCGAGCTCCTTCCTGACGTTCGAGGCACGACGAGGCTACGTCGCACCGGTGCATCGCGGCATCCCGGCGATCCGGCCTCGCCTCGGGAAGTCCGGCTTCAGGATGCAGGAAACCGCATCGTGAGGCCGGACTTCGCCGGAACTCGAGGTCGCCGCGTCGGAACCGGAGGTCAGCGCGTGGCTGCCGACTGGTCGAGCCCCAGCTGCTCGGCGATCAGGATGCCGGGCACGGGCACCGCGAACTCGCTCACGAACCCGCAGCGACCCGAGCCCGCGAAGCTCGCCACGAGGCCGGTGGCGATCTCCTCGATCCGGGGCGTGAGATGGCGCACCTTGGCGGGCGTGAAGACCCGGTTCAGCAGCTTGCGGTAGCGGGTGTGCACCGGTGGATCGGTGCGTTGCAGGGCGGACCGTGGCGTTCCCAGCACGGAGAGGTCGAACGGCGTACCGTGCGGTTGATCGGCCGACGAGGTGCTGGAGGCAGACATGAGTGATCCGACGGTTGAGGTCCTTCCCGAGCAGGTCGACGGGGTTGACGCCGATGCCGGTGGCATGGCCTTCGATGACGAGCTGGAAGGTGAGGTGCCGCCCGACGACGGCGCCAGCCGTGGCGGCCCTGCCTACGACTCGCCCACGCTGTTGCAGCAGCGCGGCATCGCGTACCCGACGGCGACCCCGGTGGGGATGGTGGCGCTGCGCACCTACGTCCTCGGGCGCTGGGGAGGCGCCGATCTCGGCATCCT
>CAZTVJ010000394.1:0-12513 GCA_964616935.1 uncultured Acidimicrobiales bacterium
GTGACGGTGAGGTTCACGATGGCGACGTCCACACCGGCGGGCACCGGCACCGGCACGACCCCGCCCGCGGGCACCAGCATCGGCCGGGTGTCCACCGGTCGACCGGGCACGACGTCGGGTTGCAGGAGCATCGAACCCGTCGGTCCCCACCAGCCGGTGACGTCCACGACGATGGCAGCCGCGGCGGAGGTCGTGATGCACACCTGGCCCCCGGTGCCCAGGCTCATGGCGGCGAAGTTGGCGATGGTCTGGCCCGGCCCGTAGTTGAGGTTGCTCGTGTTGGGCTTGGGCTGGCCGCAGGGCCAAGCGGTGAGGAATCCACCGCCGGCCGGGCCGACGACGGTGAGGTTCAGCGAGGCGGCCTGGGCGGTGACCGGCACGCCGGGCACCGTGCGCACGGGCGCCTGCAGCACGACGTTCTCGCCCTGCGCCGCGGGGCGCGTGTCGCGGAGTCGATACGGCGTGACGGTGCCGTAGCGGATGCCACCGTCGCCCCACCAGCCGGTGAGGTCGACCACGATGGCGGCGATCGCGGAGGTGCTCACGCAGATCTGGCCGCCGTTGCCGATGCGGATGCTCGCGAAGTTGGCGATGGTCTGGCCGGGGGCGTAGTTGAGGTTGCTCGTCGGCGGTGGCGGTTGCCCGCACGGCCAGGCCGTGAGGTAGCCGCCCGAGGCGGGGCCGACGGCGGTGAGGTTCAGCGCGGCGGCCTGGGCGTTGGCGGGGACCCCGTTGGCCCCGGTCACCTGTACGGCGACGTAGCCGTTGGCGACGACGCGGTCCGGCCGGGTGTCGGTGAGACGAGCGGGTGTGATCGGATGGAACGTCGTGGGGGTGGCCGGCGGGGGCGGCGGGCCGCCGCCGAAGGGGGTGACGGCGTCGAGCGCTGGAAGGCCACCGGAGGGCACGCACGTCGCGTTGACGCGAGCCATCGCGTCCACCAGCGTCGCCGGACACACGCCAGGGTTGCCGTCGAAGTGGTAGAGCACAGCCGTCGAGGCGTCGGGGCTGAAGGGTGCCGACGGCCGGGTGAAGGTCGCCCCGTAGCGCAGCCCGGTCGAGAGGCGCAGCTCGTCGACGCGGCCGCGGTACGACGGGAACTCGGCGCCGGCGTCGTGCTTCTCCGCGCCGACGACGAGGTACGGGTCGGAGCCCGGCCGGTTGGTCGGCGCGCCATCGGGGTAGGAGATGTCACCCGACGGACCGTTCGTCCGCTCGGCTCGCTTCACGCCGTCCACCCAGATCTGCATCAAGCCTGCGGTGGAGCGCTGGACGGCGACGTGGTGCCATGCCCCGTCAAGCACGTTCACCCCGGAGGTGCACGTGGTCCACGCTGCGTTCGACGCGTTCTCAACGCCGAAGGCCACGCGTCCGGTCGTCGTCAGGGACACGCCGAAGTCCCGCCCGTCCGAGCCGACGCCGGGGAACCGATCGCGGTCGAGGAGGATGTGGCCCGTGATCCAGCTGTAGTTCGCGCCGTCGCACCCCACGTCGCCGCTCGGGTTGTCCGCCGCCGTGGCAGCCATCCACAGCTCGATGGTGAAGCTGGCGGCGCCCACATCGGCGGCGTTCGTCGGGTTGACCGGGATGAGCACGCGGTCGGCCCCCGGCGTGGCGACACCGCCACCGCCGAAGCGCAGCGACGTGGCCGTGACGGCTGCCGCTGGAGCAGGGACGAGGATCGGGAACCCGACCAGCGCCGCCCCCAGCATCAGGGCACCGACGACTGCTCGTGACGATCCGCCCGCGGTCGCTCTTGCGTACCGCATGGCCCCACCGTAGCGGCCCGCCCTCCCGTCCTGGGGTGCGCCCCCCGGCGCGCCGAGCGGGCGACCCCGGGATCGCCCGCTCGTGATTGACGTCAGCGGTGCCGGCGTCGATGCTTGTGAGCCTCCCGGCGCAATCGGCTCTCGCCGGCCAGGCGCTCGAGGTCGCGATGGTGGTCTCGGACCAGTCCAGGCGCGACGGAAGGATGGATGCTGTTCATGGTTGCTCCTTGTTCGAGGTCGGTCGCGCAGGGGCGCGACCGGGTGGTGCGTGAGGTCGTGCGAGTCGGTGGGGTGACCGCTAGCCGACGACCACGAGGCCGAAGGTCGCGGCGCGCTCACCGATCATGACGTTCCAGCGCTGCATCATCGCGACCCCCTTTCGCTCGTTCGTGGTCTCGAAGGGATGTGTAGCCGAGGTGGTCGCCGGCCGTCCAGCGATTTATGGTCGACGGTCGTGAGCACGAGCACGCCGGTCGTCACGCCTGCCATGGTGGCCTACGGGCGAACCATCGCCGAGCCCCGCCTATCTCCCGACGGCACCGAGGTCGCCTACGTGGCCACCGTCAACCGGCGGGCGGCGCTGTGCGTCGTACCGGTCGCCGGTGGGCCGGAGGAGGTGCTCACCTCGGAGCTCCTGCCCAAGGGCGGCGGCGGGTACGGCGGCGGCGCCCTCGCCTGGGCGCCCGATGGTCGCTCGCTGGTCGTCGCCGCCGAGGGCGACCTCTGGCTCGTCGCACGCGCGGGCGGTCCACCGCGCCGGCTCACCGAGCACGGCCCAGAGGGTCGCGCCGGCGCGCCGGCAGTGCACCCGGCCGGTACGCACGTGGCGTACACCGTCGACCTGCACGACGTTGCGGTCGTACCCCTGGTCGAGGGAGGTGGTTGGCCGGTGCGGCTCACGGACGCGGCGGACTTCGCGGCCGACCCGGCGTGGGCCTCGGACGGCTCGACCGTCCTGTGGCAGGAGTGGGATTGCCCGTGGATGCCGTGGGACGAGAGCCGGGTCGTGTCGCGCGAAGCCGACGGCTCCTCGCCGGTCCGGCTCGTCCACGGCCCGCCGCAGAGCCAGTCGTTGCAAGTACAACCATCACCGGTGCAGCGCGACCAGGTGGCCATGCTGACGGACGCCTCAGGCTGGCTCAACGTGGCCGTCGTCGGCACCGACGCCGTTCGTACTGTCGGCGAACCGTTCGAGCACGGCGCGCCGACCTGGGTGCAGGGCCAGCGCAGCTTCGCGTGGTCACCGGACGGCGAGCGCCTCGCCTTCCACCGCAACGAGGGTGGATTCGGGCGCCTGTGCGTCGTCGATCTCGCAACCGGTGGCGTGCGAGAGGTGGCCAAGGGGTGGCACGAGTCGCTCACCTGGCAGGGCCAGCACCTGGCGGCGGTCCGCAGTGGCGCCAGGACGCCCACCCAGCTCGTCGTCTACGACACGGCCAACTGGGAGCGACAGCTGCTGGCCCACGGCCCGGTCGCGGGGTGGGCCGGCCTGCTCGACGAGCCAGAGCTGGTGACCTGGACGGCAGATGATGGTGCCGAGGTACCCGGCCGCCTGTACCGGCCCCGCCGGCCAATCACCGGCGAGGGCGCGTTGCCCCCGCTGCTGGTCTGGACGCACGGCGGGCCCACGTCCCAGTGGCCGGTGAGCTTCCTGGCGCGCATCGCCTACTACGCCGCCACCGGTTGGGCCGTGCTCGTCCCCGATCATCGTGGCTCGACGGGCCACGGCCGGGCGTTCACGATGGCGATGCGCGGACGATGGGGCGACCTCGACGTGGCCGATACGGCTGCCGGTGTGCGCGCCGCCGTCGAACGGGGGTGGTGTGATCCGCGCCGGATCGCGGCCATCGGCGGCTCGGCCGGGGGCTTCACCACGCTGCTGCTCCTCGCGGAGCACCCCGACCTGTTCGCCGCCGGTGTCTCCGCCTACGGCGTGGCCGACCTCCTGCACCTCGACGAGACGTCCCACCGCTTCGAACGTCACTACCTGCACACCATCGTGGGCGCGCTCCCCGAGGCGGTCGATCGGTATCGCCAGCGGTCGCCGGTGAACGTCGCCGAGCGCATCACGGCGCCGCTCCTGGTCCTGCAGGGCAGCGACGATCTGGTCGTACCGCCGGCCCAGTCGAGGGCCATCGCGGACGCGCTGCGCACCCATGGGCGCACCGTCGAGTACCACGAGTACGAGGGCGAGGGGCACGGCTGGTCGAAGCCGGAGACCGTGGTCGACGAGCTGCGACGCACCGATGACTTCCTGCGCCGCCATGTCCTACGGTGGCGCTCATGACCACCCGCATCTGCCCGGTCTGTGGCGCGGATTACCTGGATTGGGTGGCCACGTGCACGGTGTGCGGGGTGGCCCTCGTGTCGCTGTCGGAAGCGCCCGACCCGATGCGCCTCCCCGAGGACCAGCGGGTCGTCTACGAGCTGGGCGGGTGGCCGCTCGGCATGCAGGCCGGCGCGGCGCAGTCCATGGCGGAGTCGGGGATCCCCCACGCGTGGGACGGCACCGATCTGGTCGTCCAGGTAGACCACGAGGCCGCCGTCGATGCCCTGATGGAGGCCATCGAGGCGGCCCAGCCGGGCCTCGTCGGCGCCGAACACCTCGATGCGCCCGCGTCGGCCCCGGCCGGGATCGGCGAGGTGGACGGCGAGGTGGACGGCGAGGTGGACCAGGATCAACCGGTCGGGGCGCTCGAGTACGAGCTGGACGAGTGGTCGCTCGACGACCGGACCGAGCTGTCGCGGCTGCTGGCCGAGGGCGGCATCCCCTACCGCTGGGAGCCGGGCGACCTGCTCGTGGTGGCCGCGGCCGACGAAGCGCTGGTGGAGTCACTGCTCGACCAGGTCGAGTTTCCCGACGCCCTGCCCGCCGAGCCCGACGACGCCGAGGACGAAGCGTCCTTCGAGCTGATGTCGGGCCTGTTCGTGGCGGCCGACCGTCTCAAGGGGAACCCACGCGATCCCGACGGCATCTCGGGCCTCGCCGTCGTCGTCGACGGGGCCGATGTCGATCGGCCACCCTTCGGGGTGGAGCCGGCGCTGTGGCGCCGTGCGGTCGAGGAGGCGAACGATCTCGCGGACCGGATGGCCGGCGCCGGGGACGCCGACGGTGACGGCTTTGCTGACGACGTGGTCGACGATGACGGCGAGCCCGTGTACACCGTCGACGACGTCATGGCGCGCGCCGGTGCGCTCCGAGACCTCCTCCGCCCCTTCGTGTAGCCGCGCCCCAGCAGCCCGCCAGACCGCGCGGCGAGGGAAGCGCCAACGACGAGCCCGCCAGACAGCGCGTTAGCGTTTGGCCATGCTGCTGGCCGAGCTCGAGGTGTGGCACAGCCGCCCGGTCACGCCCACGCGGCGGGTCGCGCTCGGCCACCTCGTGCTCCCAACGGATCCGGCGCCGGGCTTCGGTGGCCTGCTCCTCGGGGCGGTCGTCGCCGCTCACCTCGCCGACGTCGACCCTGACCTCCTGCCCGACCTCTACCGGCTCCTCGGCGAGATCGACCGCGGTGCGCGGGTGGTGCAACCGCGCCTGCGCCACCGCTACCAGGTCGATCGCCACGGTCTGGCTCGTAGCACCCACCGCCTCCTCGGCGACGGCGAGACGATCCGGTTCCAGTTCGAGAACAACGGCGACGCGGTGCAGCAGGTGCTCGGCGCGGTCTACGCCACCGAGCGGCTGGAGCCCACGGTGCGCCATGCCGTCAACCGGGTTCTGCACCGCGCCGTGCGCTGGAGCGGCCCCGTCGGCCCGTCGCTCGTGACGTACCTCACGGGCGTCGATGGTGCGCGGGCCACCTCGTACACGGCGTTCGCCAACCCGGTGGCTTGGGCGCTCGACGTGCTCGGGTTCGAGCCGGGTACGGTGAATCCGGCGCGCAAGGACGTCGTGGCGCGGTTCCGCCTTCGGCTGCGGGAGGTCCACCCCGACATGGGCGGTGACGAAGCGACGGCCAGCAAGGTGATCAACGACCTCGGCGAGGAGCGTCGCATCCTGCTCTCGTGAGCCGTCCCGGCGCGCTCTTGCTCACACCCGGCGCCGGCTCGGATCGGGATCACCCGGCGCTCGTGGCCATCGCCGCTGCCGTGGCGCCGCTCCCGGTCGCCCGGGTCGACTTCCCGTATCGCCGCGCCGGCCGCAAGGCCCCGGACCGCGCGCCGGTGTTGCTCGCCTGCATCCGTGACGAGGCGGCGGTGCTGGTGCGGTCCGCCCGCATCCGCCCGGATCGACTCGCGCTCGGTGGCCGCTCGATGGGTGGCCGGATGTGCTCGATGGCGGTGGCGGAGGGCGTCCCAGCGGCCGCGCTCGTCCTGGTCAGCTACCCGCTCCACCCGCCCGGCCGCCCCGACCGCTTGCGTGTCGAGCACCTCGTCGACCTTCGCGTGCCCACCCTGTTCGTCCATGGCACCCGTGACCCGTTCGCCACCCCGGACGAGCTGGAAGCCGCGGCAGCTGCCATCCCGGGTCCTGTCACCCATGTTTGGATCGACGGTGGCCGCCACGACCTGAAGGGCGCCGACGCCGCGGTGGCCTCAGCGGTCTCGACGTTCCTGCGTGGGATCCGCTGATCCAGGCACCGGCTGGTCCTCCGGGTTGATCTCCTCGAGCGTGAGGTGGGCCGTCTCGGGGAACCACACGGCCACGAGGACGACGACGATCATCGGGCCTATCGACAGCAGCGTCATCACTGGTCCGTACCCGACGCCCTGGTCGAGCAGGTTGCCGGCCACCAGCAGCCCGAGACTGGCGCCGAACAGCGACATGGCGGCCAGCAGGCCGTTGGCCATGCCCCTGCGTCCCGTCGGGAACAGCTCGGCCGCGTAGACGCCCAGTGCGGGCACGCTGGCCGCACCCACCACGGTGCCGAGGGTGTTGGCCAGCCAGAGCGGAGCGCCGACCACGTAGAAGCTGACGGCGGTGCCGATCGTGCCCCCGAGCACGGCGATGGCGCCGACGATGCGCCGGCCGTGAGCGTCGGCCAATCGGCCGCCGACCACCACGCCGATGCCCCCGGGGGTGTTGGTGACCAGCGTAAAGATGGCGATCAGGGAGGCCGAGTAGCCCCGGACGTCCTTCAGGTAGCGGTTCTGGAAGAACGAGGCGGGAGCGGCCAGCACGTTGAGGAGGAACACCGAGGCGGCCAGCAGCGCGAAGCGGCGGCGGGAGATCCTGGGCGACTCGGCGTGGGGCACCTCGAACCGGCGGGTCTCCGGGAGGTGTCGCCACAGGCTGACCGCGACCGTCAAGAAGGCGAGCGCCAACACGTACACGAGCCGCCAGCCGCCGGCGCTGACGTCGGCGAGGGGAAGCGCCATCACGGCGAAGCCGGCGCCCAGGCCGGTCGCGAGTGCGAGGAGGCTGATGGCGTAGGCCCTCGAATTCCTCGGCATCTCCTCGGCCGCCACGATGCCAACGAGCAGGCCCATCGCGATGGCGATGGGACGCCCGAGCGCTTGGGAGACGGTGAGCCAGGCGAACGACGGTGCCAGGGCGCCGAGCGAGCACAGGATCGGGGAGGTCGCGGCGGCGGCGACGAGCATGCGCCGGCGGCCGACGCGATCGGCCAGCACCAGGAAGCCGATCGCGAAGATGATGCCGAAGCGCACGACGGTCCCGGCCACCCCCTGGGCCTCCTCAGACGCGCCGAAGTCGTCGGCGGCGAAGGCGACGGTCTGGGTGAACAGCGTGTTCAGGTAGCCGACGGCGAGGCACGCGGCGGCCAGCAGGCCGAGCACGGCGACCTGGCGCTCGTCCACCACGTCGGGCGGCGCCCACCACGGTGCCCGCACGCGCGGAGGCACCCGGCGGACTGCCCGGCGCACCGGGTAGGCCAGGAGCCAGCGCCACCACGGGATCGGCAGGTGGTAGTCGGTCGTCTCGATCACGAACGACGTGCCGGCGGGCCCGCCTTCGGCGACGAGCGTGCGTCGGTAGGCGCGAAAGGGGCCCGCGGACTGGGTGAAGGAGCCGTCCTCCTCGGCCTGCTCGACCAGCAGGTCCTGTCGAGGGGTGGTGAGCGCCGCCACGCCAGGGTCGGCCGCCGGCCAGCGGTGCCGCACCCTCACCATCGGGGGCGAGCATACTGTTGGCCCGATGGACCGCATCGTCGTGAGAGCCGCCAGCCCGTTGGCCGGCACCGTGGCGGTGAGCGGGGCCAAGAACTCGGTGCTCAAGCTGATGGCGGCGGCCATCCTGGCCGACGGTACGAGCACGCTCGACAACGTTCCCGCCATCGCCGACGTCACGATCATGACCGAGCTGCTCGAGGCCATGGGCCTGCACATCCGCCGCGATCCGGCTCGGCCCCGCTCGCTGGAGATCGAACGTCCGGTCGACATCAACCCGGTGGCGCCGTACGAGCTGGTCGAGCGCATCCGCGCCTCGATCATCGTGCTCGGCCCGTTGCTGGCCCGCTGTGGCTGGGCCAGGGTGTCACTGCCCGGCGGTGACGATTTCGGGCCGCGGCCGATCGACATGCACCTCAAAGGATTGGAGGCCCTCGGCGCCACCTTCGAGCTGCGCCACGGCTACCTGGAAGCGCACGCCGAGCGCCTGTTCGGCACCGACATCACCCTGGAGTTTCCCAGTGTCGGCGCCACCGAGAACATCCTCATGGCCGCCGTGCACGCCAAGGGCACGACGGTGCTCGACAACGCCGCCCGGGAGCCCGAGATCGCCGATCTCTGCCACTTCCTGAACGCCATGGGCGCCAAGATCGGCGGCGTCGGCTCGGCGGCGCTCGTCGTCCATGGCGTCGAGCCCGGCTCATTGGCCCCGGTGCGTCACAGCGTCGTGCCCGATCGGGTAGAAGCGGCCACCTTCCTCGCCGCGGCCGCCATCACCGGGGGCGAGCTCGACGTCATCCATGCCCGCCCAGCCCACATGGACATGTTGCTCCGCAAGCTCACAGAGATGGGGGTGAAGGTCACCGACACGGGCCAGGGCCTGCACGTACGGGGGCCGAAGCGGCTCCGCTCCATCGATGTCGCCACGCTGCCGTACCCGGGTGTGGCCACCGACTACAAGCCGTTGGTCACGGCCCTGCTCGCCGTTTCCGACGGCGTCGGGATCGTCACCGAGAACCTCTTCGCCGGCCGGTTCCGGTATGTGGAGGAGCTGGTGCGCATGGGCGCCGACATCCGCACGGACAGCCACCACGCGGTCGTCCGCGGCGTGCCCCGCCTCTCCGGCGCACCTGTGCGCGCCCACGACATCCGGGCCGGAGCGGCGATGGTCGTGGCCGGGCTGGCCGCCGACGGCGAGACGGTGATCTCTGGCGCGCACCACGTCGATCGCGGCTACGAGGACCTCGTGGGCAAGCTGCGGTCGCTCGGCGCCGACATCGAGCTGGGTTGAGGGCGGGCGCTACGCCACGACGTCGAGAACGAGCAGCACCTTGTCGCTGGTGTGGCTCTCCAGCTCGAAGCGTCCTGCCTTGTCGGCGGTGAAGGTCAGCTCGGCCTCGGTGCCGGCGGCGGCCTTCTGGTCGATGTCGAAGCCGTGCAGGTGGTACTCCTCGTCCTGGTCGGACTGCAAGAGGATGACAACCTCCTGCCCGAGGCGCACCTGCTCGACGCGGGTGGGGCTGTCGTCGACGCCGACCATGACGGTGATCTCAGCGACGCCGCCGTCCGCGGGCGCTTCCTGACCGGTCGTCGGTGGCGCTTCGGTGGGTGCCGGGGCGGCGGTGCTGGGCGTGGTGGGTGCCGCTGCCGTCACCACCGCGGCCGTCGTGGTCGCAGGGTCTCCCGCGGTTGCGGTGTCCTTGCCGCAGCCGGCCAGCAGGGTGATCGCGGCAAGCGCGGCGACCGCGGGAATGGCAGCGGTCCGTGCGAGCGTTCTCATGAATCGCCATCTTACGGTGGCACCTGCCATCATCATGAGTCACATCCGGGCGACCCACGGCACACAGGACGTACCCCAACCAGCCATGCGAACCCAAGTGGAAGAGACGATCGAAGCGATTCGGCCAGCCCTGCAGGCCGACGGCGGAGACATCTTCCTGCGCGACGTGGACGAGGGCTCCGGGGTCGTCACCGTGTCGCTCGTCGGTGCCTGTGGCACGTGTCCGGCATCGACGGAGACGCTCAAGGCGGGCATTCAGCGGATCATGCGCGACCGCGTGGAGGGTGTCACCGAGGTCGTCGCGGTTTGAGGGTCCGTGTCCCGACGCGTTGGTGACCCGAGCGAGCTGCTGAGCGCCGCTCGCGAAGGCGACCGGGCCTCCCTGGCCCGACTCCTGTCCATGATCGAGCGAGGCGGGGAGCTGGCCCGCCAGGTCGGTCGGCTGTCCTACCCCCTTGGTGGCACGGCGTACACCGTCGGGTTGACCGGGGCGCCCGGATCCGGCAAGTCGACGCTCACGAACGCGCTCATCGGCCATCTGCGCTCCCTCGAGCTCGAGGTCGCCGTGCTCGCCATCGATCCGTCGTCGCCCTTCAGCGGCGGCGCCATCCTCGGTGACCGCGTTCGCATGCAGGACCATGCCACCGACCCGGGCGTGTTCATCCGTTCGATGGCGACCCGGGGTCACCTCGGCGGCTTGTCGCTCGCCAGCTCCGAAGCGATTCGCCTGCTCGACGCCGTCGGTCGGGGTTGGGTGCTGGTGGAGACCGTGGGCGTCGGCCAGGTGGAGGTGGAGATCGCCCGCAAGGCGGACACGACCGTGGTCGTGGTGAACCCTGGATGGGGCGACGCGGTGCAGGCCAACAAGGCGGGGCTCATGGAGATCGCCGACGTCTTCGTCATCAACAAGGCGGACCGCAAGGGTGTCGACGAGACGCGGCGCGACATCGAGCTGATGCTCGACCTGTCCCACCTCGGCGACTGGCGGCCGCCGATCATCCCCACGGTCGCCCTCCAGGGCGAGGGGGCCGCTGCCGTCTGGGACGCCATCACGGCGCACCGGGCCTTCGCCGAGTCGTCCGGGCTGCTGAAGGAACGGCGCGAGCGGCGCCTCCGCGAAGAGCTGGTCGAGATCGTCGCCACCCGCTTGGAGGTGAAGGCCCGCTCCCTGTGCGCGGGCGACACCTACGAGCGGCTCCAGGCCGACGTGCTGGCTCGGCGGCTGGATCCCTGGGGTGCCGCCGACGTCATGCTCGGCGAGCTGGGCGCGTAGGCCTGCCTGGCACCCGTCACCGGCCGCAGCACTAGGTTGCGACGCCATGAGCGATGCCCCCGCACTCGTCCGCCTCGAACGCCGTGACGATGGCGTCGCCGTCGTCACGCTCGACAACCCGAAGGTCAACGCGCTGTCCGCCGCCGTCGTGGCTCGGCTGACCGAGGTCGGTCTCGAGCTGCAGGCCGACCCTCCCGGTGCGGTGGTGGTCACCGGTGGTGATCGCATCTTTGCGGCCGGTGCCGACATCAACGGCTTCGTCGGCCTCGGGCCCGAGGGGGCCCGTGCGCTCGGCGAGGGCATCCAGGCCGCCATGGATGCCATCGCTGCCATCCCACGCATGGTCATTGCCGCGGTTGCGGGCTACGCGCTCGGCGGGGGCTGCGAGCTGGCCCTGGCCTGCGATGTTCGCATCGCTTCGGAGAAGGCCGTGTTCGGCCAGCCGGAGATCCTGCTCGGCCTCATCCCGGGTGCAGGCGGCACACAACGGCTCCCTCGGCTGGTCGGGCCCGCACGCGCCAAGGACCTCATCCTGTCGGGCCGCAACGTGGCAGCGGACGAGGCGTTGCGCATCGGTCTGGCCGACGAGCTCGTCCTGCACGAGGAGCTGCACGACCGAGCTCTGTCGCTGGCGGCCGCGTTCGCGAGAGGTCCCCTCAGCGTGCAGGGTCTGGCCAAGCGGGCGATCGACGAGGGGCTCTCCGCAAGCCTGGCCGAGGGCCTGGTGATCGAACGGGAGCGCTTCGCCGAGTCCTTCGCCACCGAGGACAACGTGATCGGCGTGTCCAGCTTCCTCGAGCAGGGGCCCGGCAAGGCCCAGTTCACCGGCCGCTAGCCCGGCGGAGTGTCCGTTCTCAGGCCCAGGTGACGCAACCCAGCTCGACCGGGCTGGTGAGGCCAGGGTTGCTGGGCACGACACGCACGGTGAAGCCGTAGCGGCCGGCCCGCTCGCAACCGAAGCCGCCCTCGTAGCGAGCCAGGCCGTCGTCGCCGGTGCCGGCGAACGCGAGCGGTTCGATGGTCGGTTCGACGAGCTCGTCACCCGCTCCCACAGCGCCGTGGAGCAGCTGCACCTCCACGTCGTCCGCCGTCAGCTCGCCGAGGTGCACCCCGACCTGCACGTGGCGGCCGGTACCGAGCTCGGCCGTGCCGGTGTCCGAGCTGACGTTGGCCACCTGCACTGTGCCCCAGCCCTCCAGCACCCGCCGCTTCCAGGCCGCCAACGCCCTCGCCGGCGCGTAGCCGTCCGCCGTGATGCGCGTGGTCTGCGCGGCCGCCGGCTCATAGAGCTGCGTGACGTAGTCGCGCACCATGCGGCTGGCCGTGACCCGCGGGCCGAGCGAACCGAGCACGTGCTTGACCCGCTGCATCCAACGACGCGGCACCGGGCCTTCGGTGCGGACGTAGTACATGGGCACGATCTGGTGTTCGAGCAGGTCGAACAGGCTGCCGGCCTCGTGCTCGTCGCGCTTGGCGAGGTCCTCCTCGCCCTCCACGGACGACACCGCCCAGCCGTTCATGCCGTCGAACCACTCGTCCCACCAGCCGTCGAGGATCGACACGTTGAGGCCACCGTTGAGCGCGGCCTTCATGCCGCTCGTGCCGGAGGCCTCGAGGGGCCG
>CAZTVJ010000395.1:0-2164 GCA_964616935.1 uncultured Acidimicrobiales bacterium
GCGCTCGATGAGGTGGGTGACCGTTGCCGGGTCGAGCCGAAGGGCGACCCGCTCGAGCCGACCTTCGCGCTCGACCCAGACGTCGCCACCGCCGTTCACCATGACCTCGCTGACGGCCGCGTCGGCCAGGAGCGGCTCGAGCGGGCCCAAACCCTCCACCCGGGCGACGACGCGCTCGACGAGACCATGCAGCGCGGCACCGTGGAGCAGCGGGTCGAGGGTGAGTGCGTGACGGCGGGCGACCGAAGCGATGTCGCCGTCCTCGTCGACCACGACGAGCTGGTGGATCGCCTCCTCCATGGCGGTCATGCCGCCCTCCGCAGACCCTTCTCGAGCAGTCGTGGTAGGCGGGCGGCCAGCAACCCGGCGTCGACGGCACGGGCCACCGCCGGATCGACCTCGATCACGGCTCGGATGGGCACCCCGAGGACGTCCTGGAGATCGGTGGTGGAGAGCGATCGGCCCGGTTCGACCACGACGACGAGCCCGGAGGGCCGCAGCGGCTGGGCCAGGGCTCGGCGCACCGCGAGGTAGCACGACCGCAGCACCAGCAGCGACGAGTCGGCGGACTCGACCACGCGGGCGCGTGCACCGGTGGGCCGCAGCCCGCAGTCGGCCACCACCGGGACGCCCAGCGTGGCGAGCGCTCCGACGAGGGCATCACCACCCCCCGCCTCGCCCGGCCAGGGCGCGCTGCCCCGCGGGAGCACCGAGAGGCCTGCGCCGGCATCGATGGCTAGGCGCGCCAGTGCGTCGGGTGCGTCGGCCGACGTCTGCAGCCACTCCGTGAGACCCGGACCAGACGGATCCGCCAGGCCGAGGACCGTGGGTGCCTCACCAGCCAGGTCAGCCAGGACGGCACCACCGTCGTCACCCCGGGCGAGGAGCAGCCCGAGGGCCGCGGCCACCACCGTCGTACCGCTGCCACCCTTCACAGACCAGCAAGCGATGAGCATGGAACCTCCCCAGAGAACACGAAGAAAGCGTGAAACTCAGGGGAAGTACCGAAAGACTACTGGAGGGGCGCTCGATGTGCAAGATGCCTCGAACGGCAGGGTTCAGGCGCTGCGCACCTTCTGGACGGCGAACACGACGAGGCCGATCACGAGGACAAGCAGCAGGAGTTGGACGACCTTGCTCATGGTCGCTGAACCTAGCCGCGCTGATGGCTCGACATGGGCGCGGCTGCGCTTCGCCGGAGCCTCGCGGCGCCTCGTCGCTGGCCGGCGGTACAGTCGTGGACGGAGGTGTCCGAGCACCTGGTGGGCTCCGCCGCCTTCAAAGCGGTTGGGACGGGCGATCCCCGTCCGGCGGGTTCGATTCCCGTCCACCTCCGCCAACACGTTTACGGGGGGTCCGAACGTCGTCGGACGAACCCGGGGCGTGCAAACACGCCGATGGTTCGTTCAACCCGGACGCGGTGGAAGTTGTGTCGAATCCGGGCGAGCTCACGGGTGTGGTGATCTGATGGTCACGGCCGAAGATGCCGAAATGACCGGTGGCGATCTCGGTGTGGCGTCATCTCCGGGCACCGGTTCCGGGCTGGTGTGTATCAACGCCTCGGCGGCCGCACTCGAGCGCTGCACCCAGCTCGGCATCGCGCTTGCGGCCGCATACAGCGATCGGCTCTTGCCATCAGGCCAAGCCGGGGCCCTCGACTTCCAAGCGCTGGAGCCGGCGTAGCGGCGCCGAGTCCACCAGGACACCTGACGTGATGTGCTCCAGGTATCCGAGGCCTAGGACACGCCGACCGACAAGGCATCACGATGCCCAAGCAGAGCGCTCGGGAATCACGAGTTCAGGTCGTCGGTGTTCCAACCTTGGCGGTGAGCGATCCAGCGGCGGGCAATGCGACCCTGTGCAGCCTGGAACGGCCGGATCGTCGGCAGACCGGGAGGTGGGGGCATCAGCGACATCCTCGTGAAGTAGCCAGCGATCGAGGCGACGAAGGCGGAGACCGAGTCTGGGTCGGCAGCTCTGCCGACCGGGTGGTGCTCGAACACTTCCTCCGGTGTCGGGCCGCCGTCGAGTTCGAGCGCTGGCAGCAGGCCGGCCAAGTCGACCCACGCCGCTCCGACCGAAGCCCCAGGCCAATCGACGACCACATCGTGTTCCGGCCCGGCGGTCGCGAAGATGACGTTGTCGCTGCGGAAGTCGAGGTGAA
>CAZTVJ010000396.1:0-2325 GCA_964616935.1 uncultured Acidimicrobiales bacterium
GACGTGAAGGTGGTCGTTCCCGGTTCCACCCGCCGGCCCCCGATACGGTTCCCCGCACGAACGGGCTCCAGTTGTCCCATGCCCCGTTCCCTTCGTCCACCGGTCATCCACCGACCGATCTTGCGAACGGCCGGTCGCAACCCGCATTCCACAACGAGCGAGATTGTAACATCTGTTCCACCATGGTCGACGCCCGCATCGAGAAACGCCGAAACGACCTCACCCCGGCCGAGCGCCGGATCGCCGACGTCGTCCTGGCTCACCCCCAGACGGTGGCCTTCGGCACCGTTGCCGATGTCGCTCGTCACGCCTCCACGAGTGGCGCGACGGTTGTGCGCTTCGCGATGAAGCTCGGCTTCAGCGGCTTCTCCGAGCTGCAGGAGGAGGTCCAGAACGAGCTCGCCCATCGGCTGCGGCCGGCGGCGGAGCGCATCCGGGAGCGCCAGCCGAGCGAGGTCGTTGCGCGCGCCGCGAGCATCGAGCTGGACAACGTCCAGGGCACGCTGGAAAACGTCGACCGCGAGGAGTTCGTGGCCGCCGTCGATCGTCTCAGCGCGGTCGAGGCGCCGGTGTTCGTGCTTGCCGGCGACAGCACCCGAGGGGTCGGCCTGCTGCTCGCCGACGACCTCGGGATGCTCCGGCCCGGTGTGCACCTGCTGCAGGGCGGCGACGTCCAGGCCGGTCGGCGACTGGCCGACGTCGAGGCCGGGGCGACGCTGGTCGTGCTCGACTTCCGCCGCTACGAGCGCTGGGTGCTCGATGCCGCGCGACACGCCAAGCAGGCCGGTGCGTTCGTGGTGTCGCTCACCGACAGCACGCTGTCGCCACTCGCGGACCTGGCCGACGCGACGTTCGTGGTGCAGGCACAGGGCACCGGGCCGTTCGACAGCCAGGTCGGCACGATCGCGCTGGTGAACGCGCTCATCGCCGGCGTGGCCGCCCACGTGCAGGCCAGCGCCACTGCTCGCCTGGACCGCATCGAGGCGGCCTGGCGGGCGGCTGGCTCGCTCGTCGAGCGCTGAGGTCAGCGCGGTGGTCGATGAGGTCCTTGCGCCGTTCGCGACGACGAGGTCGACGCAGGCGATGGTCGCTTCCGCCGACGGCCTCGCCACCCAGGCCGGCCTCGCCTTGCTGCGCGGCGGTGGCACGGCGGCTGACGCCGCCATCGCCGCCAATGCGGTGCTGGCCGTCACCGGCCCCCACCTCTGCGGCATGGGGGGCGACCTCTTCGCGCTCGTCCATCACGAGAAGGCGACGCCGGCGGCGCTGAACGCATCGGGACGTGCGGGCTCGGGTGCCGATCCGGCACGCCTCCGAGCCGAGGGTCACACGTCCATGCCGTTTCGGGGCCACCCTGCTTCGATCACGGTCCCAGGTTGCGTCGATGGCTGGCTGACCTTGCACGAGCGCTTCGGTCGGTTGGGGCTGGCCGAGGTGCTGGCCCCGGCCGTCGGTTACGCCGAGCAGGGCTTTCCCGCGTCACCGCTCCTGGCGGCGAGCGTGCGGGGGTTGCCGACACCGTTGCCCGACGGCGCCGAGGCCTACCGTGGCTTGACCGGTGCTGGGCAGCTCGTGACTCGACCGGGGGTGGGCCGGGCGCTGCGGGCCATTGCCGCCTCGGGCCGCGACGGCTTCTACGGCGCGGAGTTCGGGGAGGGGCTTGTCGCGCTGGCCTCCGGCCAGATGACGGCCGAGGACCTGGCCCGGAGCGGCGCGGAGTGGGTCACGCCGATCTCGGTGCGGGCATGGGACCACGACCTCTGGACGATCCCGCCGAACTCGCAGGGCTACCTGACCCTGGCATCGGCCTGGATCGCCGAGCAGCTCGACCTCGGCGCTGACCCCGACGCCGGCGCCTGGGCGGTGGGTGGTGTCGAGGCGGCCATCGCCGCGAGCTACGACCGGCCCGCCGTGCTGTTCGATGGTGCTGACGGTGCGTCGCTCGTGCGGACCGAACGCCTCGAGGCGCGCCGAGCGATGTCGAACGCCCCAACCCTTCGGGGTCCGCAACGGTTCGATGCCGGCGACACCACCTACCTGTGCGCCATCGACGGGGACGGCATGGGCGTGTCGCTCATCCAATCGAACGCGTCAGGCTTCGGCAGCCACCTCTTCGAGCCGTCGACCGGGATCAACCTCCACAACCGGGGCATCGGGTTCTCCCTGGAACCAGGGCACCCGGCCGAGCTCGGCCCCGGGCGGCGACCGCCGCACACGTTGGCGCCGGCGCTCGTCACCGGATCGGACGGCGAGCTCCACGCTGTGCTCGGCACCCAGGGCGGCGACGGCCAACCGCAGATCCTGTTGCAGGTGCTGGCCCGGCTG
>CAZTVJ010000397.1:0-4574 GCA_964616935.1 uncultured Acidimicrobiales bacterium
CCAGGAGGTCGTGAGCCGGCCGCTGGCGCCGCTCGAGGGCGAGCTGGTGGCCGACGACGGCACCGAGTCGGCCCGGGTGCGGGCCGGTTACGAATTCGAACCTTCGCCAACGGCCATCCTCGACACGCTGCTGCCCCGCTACGCGGAGGCCCGCGTCTACGCCGCGCTGCTCAACGCCGCCGCGTCCGAGCATGCCGCTCGCCAGCGGGCCATGAAGGCGGCCACGGACAACGCCGAGGAGCTCATCCGCAACCTGACGCGCGTGATGAACCGGGCTCGCCAGGACAGCATCACCACCGAGATCATGGAGATCGTCGGGGGCGCCGAAGCCCTCTCCTCCGGCGGTCGGCCGTCCGACCGGGCCACTCCCGTCCCCGACTACGTCGCCCCTCCCGAGAAGGAACACGTCGCATGACCATGACTGACTCGACCCGCGAGCTCAAAGATGGGCGGGTCGTCGGCATCGCCGGCCCCGTCATCGACATCGAGTTCCCGCGGGGCTCGCTGCCCGAGATCAACCAGGCACTCGAGCTGACGATCAACGTGGCCGGTGAGGACGTCGTCGTACTGGCCGAGGTGGCGCAGCAGCTCGGCGACAGCCGAGTGCGTGCCGTCACGCTGAAGCCCACCGACGGCCTCACGCGGGGCACGGCGGTGCGCAACACCGGTCACGGCATCCAGGTGCCGGTCGGCGACGAGGTGCTCGGCCACGTGTGGAACACGTGGGGTGAACCCCTCGACGCGCCGGCCGAGGACTACGCCGGGCTCGAGCGCTGGGACATCCACCGGCCGTCGCCGGCGTTCGACACGCTCGAACCGAAGGCGAACATGTTCGAGACGGGCATCAAGGTCATCGACCTGCTCACGCCCTACCTCCAGGGCGGCAAGATCGGCCTGTTCGGTGGCGCCGGAGTGGGCAAGACGGTGCTCATCACCGAGATGATCCGCCGGGTCGCCCAGAACCACGGCGGCGTGTCGGTGTTCGCGGGCGTGGGGGAGCGCACCCGTGAGGGCACCGACCTGCGGATCGAGATGGAGGAGTCGGGCGTGCTCGACAAGGCCGCGCTCGTGTTCGGCCAGATGGACGAGCCGCCCGGTGTGCGCCTGCGGGTAGCGCTGTCGGCGCTGACCATGGCCGAGTACTTCCGCGACGTGAAGGGCCAGGACGTCCTGCTCTTCGTCGACAACATCTTTCGCTTCGTGCAGGCCGGTTCCGAGGTCTCCACGCTGCTCGGGCGCATGCCCTCGGCCGTGGGCTACCAGCCCACTCTGGCCGACGAGATGGGCGAGCTGCAGGAGCGCATCACCTCCACGCGGGGCCGCTCGATCACCTCGCTCCAGGCCGTCTACGTGCCGGCCGACGACTACACCGACCCTGCGCCCTTCACGACCTTCACCCACCTCGACGCCACCACCGAGCTGAGCCGCCAGATCGCCGCCCTCGGCATCTACCCCGCCGTCGATCCGCTGGCTTCCACCTCCACGCTGCTCCAACCCGGCGTCGTCGGCCAGCGCCACTACGACGTCGCCCGGCGCGTCCAGGAGATCCTCCAGCGCTACAAGGAGCTGCAGGACATCATCGCCATCCTCGGTCTCGACGAGCTGTCGGAGGAGGATCGCCTCACGGTCAACCGCGCCCGCAAGGTGCAGCGGTTCCTCTCCCAGCCGTTCTTCGTGGCCGAGGTGTTCACCGGCCTCGAGGGCAAGTACGTCCCCATCGACGAGACCGTCAACAGCTTTGAGGCGCTCATCGACGGCGAGCTCGACGAGGTGCCCGAGCAGGCCTTCTTGAACGTCGGTGGCGTCGAGGAGGTGCTGGCCAAGGCCAAGCAGCTCCAGGAGCAGGCGGGCTGACGTGCGAGGGGAACGAGTGCTTCAGCCCGACAGCGCGAGCGCCAGCTCGCCTGGCGGCGATGGGTGTGGGGCGCAACCCCACCGTGAGCACTGAGCATGGCCGCGACCATGCAGGTCGAGTTGGTCTCGCCCGAGCGAGTGCTGTTGTCGGAGGAGGCCACCATGGTCATCCTCCGCACCCACAGTGGCGGTGACATCGCCTTCCTGCCGGGCCATGCGCCCTTCCTCGGTGCGCTCACGGAGTGGACCGGCCAGATCCACCTGGCCGACGGCACCGTGCGCCATGCGGCCATCCACGCCGGCTTCGTGGAGGTGCACGGCAACACCGTGTCCATCCTTGCCGACATCGCCGAGCTGGCCGAGAACATCGACGTGGCCCGCGCCGAGGAGGCCTTGCGCCGGGCCGAGGCCAAGCGGGGTCACGACGACGACGCCGACGCCGAGGCCGAGCTGCGCCGGGCTCATGCCCGGCTCGCCGCCGCTGGTGGCCTCAACGGTCGCTCGGGCGGCATCCGGCCGACGGGCTGAGTGGTCTCGCTGGGCGAAGTCCGCCCGGAGGAGGCAGGAAACCGCATCCTCGCGCCGGACTTCATTCGGTTCGGACCCGGTCAGGACTTGGTTGGCGACGGGATCTCGACGAGGAGGGCGTTGAGCAGGCCCCCGACGATGACGGCCGTGATGGTGAGGTAGAGCCAGGTGAGCGCGACGAGGATGCCGCCGAGCACGCCGTAGATCGGGTTGCCGCCGCCGGAAAGCCGGACGTAGAGCTCGAAGCCGAACGTCAGCACGACCCATGACACCGCCGCGAGCGCGGCGCCGGGCAGCGCGTCCCACCAGCGGAGGCGACCGCCCGGGCCCCGCGAGAGCAGCACGGCGAGCCAGGCCACGGTGGCGGCGGCCAGCACGGGAAGGCGCACCCAGTCCCAGAAGCGCAGCAGCACGCCCCCGTCGTTGGGGAGCAGCAGCTCGAAGCCGGCGAGGGGACCGATCACCGAGGTGAGCAGCAGGAGCAGTACGACCCCGACCGTGCCGAGACCGAAGAGGACGGCAGTCAGCCGGCCGCGGAGGTTGGTTCGGGCCCCGGGGTGTCCCTGGATGCGGGCCAGCCCCCGGAACAGCGCAGCGAAGCCCTTCGACAGCGACCACACGGCGATCAGGAGGCCGATGACGGCAATGCTGCCGCTCGGTGTCTCGAGGATCTCGATCAGCGAGGCGGACAGGGTGCCCCCAGGTGTCCCCGGACTTCCCTCGATGAACCGGATGATCTCGTCGCGGACCTCGTTGGTGTTCTCCTCGCCGATGAGCCGACCGACGACGCCGAGGAGCGACGCGAAGGCGAGGGCGGCGGGCGCCAGGCTGAGGATGGCCCAGAACGTGACACCGGCGGCGATGTCGTTGAGGTCTTCGGCCTTCCACCGATCGCGGCCGGCCAACGCGATGCGCCCGGCCCGCGAGGACCGCACTGACATCAGGCGTAGTCGATGGTCGCGTACTGCTGCAGCTTGTCGAGGCGGTGGCGGGCGTCGACCAGCCGTACGGTGCCCGAGCGGGAGCGCATGACGAGGGACTGCGTCTGGGTGACGTGCGGGTCGAACCGGACACCGCGGAGCAGCTCGCCGTCCGTGATGCCCGTGGCGGCGAAGAAGCAGTCGTCGCTGCGGACCAGGTCGTCGGTGGTGAGCACCTGCGTGAAGTCGTAGCCCGCGGCCTCCGCCATGGCGCGCTCGTCCGCATCTCGGGGCCACAGCCGGCCCTGCAGCTCGCCGCCCATGCACTTGAGCGCGGCGGCGGCGATGACGCCCTCGGGCGTGCCCCCGATGCCGAAGAGCACGTCGACGCCGGCGTCGGGCCATGCGGTGGCGATGGCTCCGTAGACGTCGCCGTCGGAGATGAGCCGGACACGGGCGCCCGCGGCGCGGACCTCGCCGATGAGGTCGGCGTGGCGGGGCCGGTCGAGGATGACCACCGTGAGGTCGCGGACGTTCTCGCCTTTGGCCTTGGCGATGGACGCCAGGTTCTCGCTGGGCGTCGCCGCGATGTCGATGGCGCCCTTGGCGATGGGCCCGACGGCGATCTTCTCCATGTAGACGCACGGGCCAGGGTTGAACATCGTGCCGCGCTCGCTCACCGCGATCACCGACAGGGCGTTGCCCCGCCCCAGCGCGGTGAGGCTGGTGCCGTCGATGGGGTCGACCGCGATGTCACACGCGGGTGGGCTGCCGTCACCGATGCGCTCGCCGTTGTAGAGCATCGGCGCCTCGTCCTTCTCCCCCTCGCCGATGACCACGAGGCCGTCCATGGGGACGGTCTCCAGGATCTTGCGCATGGCGTCGACGGCGGCGCCATCGGCACCGTTCTTGTCGCCCCGCCCCATCCACCGAGCCGCCGCCATGGCCGCTGATTCGGTGACACGGACGAGCTCCAGCGCGAGGTTGCGGTCGGGTGCCTGCTGGGTCGCCATGGGCCAGGACAGTAGTGCTGCGCCGGTCAGGCCATGCCGCCGAACAGATCGACGACGAGGTAGGTCGCGGCGTAGGTGTAGACGCACAGCTGGTTGTTCGAGCCCGGTGACACCAGCGCGGCAGCGGCGACGGTCTGACCGGGACCGTAGTTGAGGTTGCTCGTCCCGGGGCGGGGCTGGGCGCAGTTCCACGCCGTCAGGTAGCCGCCGCCGGTAGGCCCGGTGACGGTGAGGTTCACGATGGCGACGTCCACACCGG
>CAZTVJ010000398.1:0-2312 GCA_964616935.1 uncultured Acidimicrobiales bacterium
TCGGGTCGGTCGGGTCGACGATGTAGAACCGGACGATGCCGTCGTACCCGTCGACGGTGACCTTGACCGAGTTGCGGGCGTAGTTGAACCGCCGGCGCAGGCCGCTCGAGCCAGGCAGCACGCTGGTGTCGATCATCTGGCCGTACGGGTACCGGTCGGTGGTCGTGTAGGCGTCGACGATCCAGTCGACGCCGCCGTCCTCACGCACCACGGCGTACGGATCGGTGTCGAAGACGAGGAAGGGGGCGAGGAGCTTCACCCGCTCCCGGATGTCGCGGACGTACAGGATCTTCGATTCGCTCGTGATCAGCTTCGAGACCATGAGGTTCCACTCACCGAACCGCAACGCGAACGCGGCCCGGCGCAGGAACGAGCCCATCTGCACCCCGCCTTGACCCTGGTAGCGGCTGGGTTCCTCGGTGCCGAGCGCCTGGTTGTAGGAGATCTCGTCCCGCTTGGTGCCGACGACCGCGTATCCGGGTATGCGCTCGCCGAAGTAGATGGCCGGCTGCTTCAGCACCGGTCCCGTGGCTGGGTCGTCGAGACTCATGAAGTTCGGGTTGCCGTCGGGCAGCACCTGGCTGGCCGGCGCCATCGCCACGCCGAAGCCGTGGGTGTAGGCGAGGTTGCGACCTTCCCACGTGTCGATGGGAAGGTCGCCGGGGTTCAGCTCTCGCGCCGCCAGCACGACCTGCTGGATCCGACCGTCCACCTTGTAACGGTCGACGTCGAGGTCGTTGAACTGGTAGTAGCCCCGCAGCCCCTGCAACCGCTTGAACGTGTCGGGTACGACATCGGGGTCGAGGAGGCGGACGTTCCTGAGGTTGTCGGCGTTGGCCGGCAGCTCGGCGGCATCGAGCGTGTCCACCTTGTACGGCTCCGGCTCGACACCGCTGAGGCCCATGGCCGCCCTGGTCGCCTCGATGTTGCGAGCGATGTAAGGCCGCTCCCGCTCGGACTCGGCGGGCTGCACCACGAAGCGCTGGACGAAGGCCGGGTAGATCGTGCCGGCCACCACCGCCACCAGCCCCCACAAGCCCACGGCGATGATCGGCAGCCGCCAGCCGCGCTGCCAGATGTTCAGGACGAGCAGCAGCGCGGCGAGCAGCGAGATGAGGAACAGGAGGTTGATGGCCGGCAGCTCGGCCTTCACGGCCGTGTACAGCGCGCCGTCGACGAAGCCACGGGTCGACGTCAGCAGCTCGTAGCGCTGCAACAGGTAGCCCCCGGCCCGCAGCACGGCGAGCAGCGCCAGCAGCACCGACAGGTGGGCCTTCACCTGGGGCGTTACCCGGCGCCCCTGGACCTGCAGGCGGATGCCGCCGTTCAGGTAGTGGGCCACCGCAGTGACGATGAAGATGATGACCATCGACGCGAAGAGCCAATCGATGACGAAGGTCAGGAACGGGAGTCGGAACACGTAGAAGCCGATGTCGATGCCGAACAGCGGGTCGTCGGCACCGAAGCTGACCGGGTTCGTGAACAGGATCCAGTCCCGCCACTGAGCGGCCACCGGGATGCCGGCGATCAACCCGAACAGCAGCGAGACGCCGATGCGGGCCACCCACGCCCGCCGGCCGCGGAGCATCTCCTGGTAGCGCTCGAGGAACTGCTCCTCCGGTCCGGCTTGACGGATGTGCGGTGCCAGTCGGTCGGCCACCCAGAGGTTGACGCAGAGCAGCGTGGCGAAGATCAGCGTGAAGATGGCGGCCAGCGCGATGCGTGAGAGCAGCAGTCCACTGAACACGGTGCCGAAGCCCAGCGAGTCGTACCAGAGGTAGTCCGTCCAGAACCCGGCGATCCCTCGGGCCGACAAGAACAGCACGAACACCAGGACGACGGTGGCGATGAGGGCGATGCGGCCCCGGTGGGAGATGCGCCGACGACGCTTTGCGCGCGGCTGGGGCGGCAGGTCCGAAGGGATGCGCACGGGAGCGCAGGCTAACCGTGGGTCACGGCGATGAGGCATCGGCAGCCGGCGTGCGCCGGGGGGTGCCGATGGCCCGTGGGGAAGGACTCCCCGCACGGCAGGTAACCGGCCGAGGCGTTCGCCACGGCGTCGTCGCACGAAGGTGACGCAGCGTCGATCACCCAGCGGATGAGGGTCCCAGGAGCCGCGGCGGCGAACGCGCCGCGGCCGTAGGCGCCGAGCACGAGCTCGGCCGCCAGCTCGTCGATGCGTTGCGACTTCCACTCCCGGTAGGTGTTGCGGAGCAGGGAGGTGGCCTCTTCAGGGTCACCCCCCGACGCATCGATGGACGCCTCGAGCCGTTCACGCAGCGGCATCGAGACCTCGAGCGAGACCTCGTCGA
>CAZTVJ010000399.1:0-4504 GCA_964616935.1 uncultured Acidimicrobiales bacterium
CAAGGTCTCGCAAGCGATGGCCAAGTTGCTGCGGCGAGCAGGCATCGACGTCGTCATCCTCGGGCCCAGCGAGATGTGCACGGGCGACCCCGCACGACGCAGCGGCAACGAGTACCTGTTCCAGATGCTGGCAATGCCGAATGTCGAGATGCTCAACGGCATGGGCGTGCGCAAGATCATCACGCAGTGCCCGCACTGCTTCAACACCCTCAAGAACGAGTACCCGCAGCTCGGCGGTGACTACGAGGTGGTCCACCACAGCCAGCTCCTCGAGCAGCTCATCGACAGCGGCCAGCTGGATGTCAGCACGGCCACGTTGCCCGAGCGGGTCACCTACCACGACTCGTGCTACCTGGGCCGCCACAACGACGTGTACCTGGCGCCCCGTAAGGTCATCGGCTCGCTCAAGGGCATCGACATCGTCGAGATGCCGCGTAACGGGACGAAGGGCATGTGCTGCGGGGCCGGGGGGGCCCGGATGTGGATGGAGGAGTCCATCGGCAAGAAGGTGAACGACGAGCGGGCCCAGGAGGCATTGTCGACCGGGGCCACGCGGGTCGCCACCGCCTGTCCCTTCTGCTACATCATGATGGATGACGGCGTGAAGGCCGCCGGCGCCGACGAGGACCAGGTGAAGGTGGCGGACATCTCCATGCACGTCCTCGATGCCATCGAGCAGGGCGAGCGCAGGATGCAGGAGCAGCTGGTCACGCCCACGCCGCGCGCCGAACGCCCCTGACCAACGTCGCGCCACGGCTCGGCGTGACCTACGGTCACGCGCCATGCGTTTCGGTCTCAGCACAGCGCCTCAGAACTGCACGTGGGACGACGTCTTGTCGATGTGGAAAGCGGCTGACGAGATGGAGGTGTTCGAGTCCGCCTGGACGTTCGACCACTTCTACCCCATCTTCTCGGACCCGACGGGGCCCTGCCTCGAAGGCTGGATCACATTGGCGGCCCTGGCCCAGGCCACCCGCCGGCTCCGGGCCGGCGTGATGGTGACCGGGATGGTGTACCGCCACCCGGCGGTACTGGCCAACATGGCGGCCACGCTCGACGTCCTGAGCGGGGGCCGGCTCGAGCTGGGCCTCGGCGCGGCCTGGAACGACGAGGAGTGCACCGACTACGGCATCGAGCTGGGTTCGCTCACCGAGCGGTTCGATCGCTTCGAGGAGGGCCTCGAGGTGATCCACGGCCTGCTGACCCAGACCACCACGACCTTCCATGGCCGCTACTACCAAGTGACGAACGCGCGCTGTGAGCCGAAGTCGATCCAGGAGCCGGACCCGCCGATCGTGATCGGAGGCAGTGGCGAGCGGCGGACGCTTCCCATCGTGGCGAAGTGGGCCGACCACTGGAACGCTGCTCGCCCGGCCACGGTCGACGAGTTCCGCCGCAAGCTCGACCGCCTCCACGAGTGCTGCGCCGCGGTCGGTCGTGATCCAGCCGAGATCACCGTCTCGGTGTTCCTGTTCGAGCGCGAGCCGTCGGCTGCGGCCGACACCGCCGCCGAGTACGCGGAGGCAGGCGCCCACATGGCCATCGTTCGCCCCGAGCGCTACGAGGTGGCGCTGCTCGAGCCGCTGGCCGTGGCCCTGGAGCCGCTGGCCGGCTGAGGGGTCGCCGCTGGGGCTGCCGGTTTCACGATCCGGCTGGGCGGAAGTTCTCGTAGTACTTGCTGGGCGTCGGCCCCCGCTGGCCCTGGTACTTCGAGCCTGTCGCCGACGAGCCGTACGGGTGGTCTGCCGGCGTCGTCATGGCGAGGAACGAGACCTGGCCGATCTTCATCCCCGGGTACAGGGTGATCGGCAGGCTGGCCACGTTCGACAGCTCGAGGGTGATGTGGCCGTCGAAGCCAGGGTCGACGAACCCGGCCGTCGAGTGGATCAGCAACCCGAGCCGGCCCAAACTGCTCTTGCCCTCGACGCGACCGACGACGTCGTCGGCAAGGGCAACGCGCTCCAGGGTCGAGCCGAGCACGAACTCACCGGGGTGGAGCATGAACACCCCGTCGGCCGGCACCTCGATCATCTCGGTGAGCTCGCGCTGGTCGACCTTCACGTCGATCACGCCCGCGCTGTGGTTGCGAAACACGCGGAACATGCGGTCCATGCGGAGGTCGACCGAGGCAGGCTGCACGTTCGCGGCGTCGAATGGGTCGATGACGATGCGGCCGGTGGCCAGCGCCTCGCGGATCGAGCGGTCGGACAGGATCATGCCGGGTCGGCTTCTATCGGCTCCGGTGCAGATGGCGCGTCGAGCTCCTCAAGCCCCTCAAGTTCGATCTCATCGAGCTCGTCGATCGACGGCACCGGATGGCCCCACCGGTGCATCCCCTCCTCGACCCGCTGGATGACCACTTCCAGCACCTTCACCCGGGCGAAGCGCTTCTGCTCGGACTCGATCAGGTCCCAGGGCGCCAGGTCGTGATCGGTGAGGCGGAACATGTCCTCGGCCGCCTCGTCGTAGTCGTGGTTGCGATCCCGGTTGCGCCAGTCCTCGTCGGTCAGCTTCCACCGCCGCAGCGGATCCTGCGAACGGGTCTGGAACCGGCGTAGCTGCTCCTCGTCGCTGATGTGCATCCAGAGCTTGATGACGGTCATGCCCTCGAGCACGAGCGTGCGCTCGAACCCGACGATCTCGTCGTAGGCGCGGGTCCACTGCTCGTTGGTGGCGTAGCCCTCCACCCGCTCCACCAGCACACGTCCGTACCAGCTCCGGTCGAACAACGACATGCCACCGAGGCCGGGGATCTCCTTGTAGAAGCGCCAGAGGAAGTGGTGACGCTTCTCGTCGGGGGTGGGCGCGGCAAACGTGCTCACCCGGTAGTGACGCGGGTCGAGGTGCTCGACGGTCCGCTTGATGGCCCCACCCTTGCCGCCCGCGTCAGGCCCCTCGAAGACGAGCAGGAGCCCAGGCCCGAGGGCCCCGGAGCCCATCTGGCCCCCGAGGTGGAGGCGGAGCTGGAGCAGGCGGCGCTGGGCGGCCTGCAATCGCTCGTCGTACTCCTTGCGGCCGATTCGCAGGGTTTGGTCGAGTTCGTCGAGGCGTCCCATCGGGTGGTGATGTTACGGATCGCGGGCGGACCACGTTGCAGCGACCGCGCTACGCTCGCCGCCGTCCGCGGGTGTAGTTCAGCGGCAGAACATCAGCTTCCCAAGCTGAGAACGCGAGTTCGATTCTCGTCACCCGCTCTCGAACGAAGTTCCTGGTCACGTTCCGTTTCGGAGAGCCTGTTCCCTGATCGTTGCCAGGCGGCATCGACGCGCGTGACCTTAGCGTGACCTTACGGGTGCAACCGCTCGTGCTCCCAGAACATCGCGCCCGAAGTCGTCTTCGTCGGCTTGCCTCCCGCAGACCCGACTTGCCGGTAGTTGGCTCAGTTTGATCGTCGTGTTGCTCATCAGCCGGTGAGCGGTAACCGGGCGTGAAGCCCGGCGATCGCCGCCTGCGCCGTCGCGAGACCGGCTTCAAGGGCCGCCACACGCTTCACGAGGTTGTCGTCGGGATCCCTCACCGTTGTTGCGGTGGTGCTGACCGACCCGGTACCGCCGCCGGGCCCGGCCGGGCGACACACGAAGTCCAGGCGGCCGAGGACGCGTTGGGCCTCCATGGTCGTATACGACTGGCGCCCCCATCCGGTGACAACGGCCAGGACCTGCTTGGGCGGGTACTCGAGGCCGCCTACCTCCACGAGGTGCACGTGAATCGGCTCCGGGTGCACGCCCCGCAGCTTGGTGATGACCTGCTCCTGGGTGAGCTCGAGTGATCGTCCTCCGACAGTGAACCGCAGGACGAAGTTCTGGCCCTTGGTCACCGAATCGCCGTCCACAGCGCCGAAGCCGCGACTCGAATTCAGCTCCCGGGACGAACTTCGGGACATCGCTGAAGATCCAAGGGTGGAAGCGGGGCTGGCTAAGTGCGGCTCAACAGCTCTTCGATCGGGAGAACGAGTCCGTCCCTGCGGTTCGCTACTCAGGCCCCACCAACGTGGGAGACCCCGGGAGTGAATCTGCGTTTCGCAGTATCAGAAGGTAGGTTTGACCCCATGTTGCTGCCGTGGCCACTCACCACCTCAGTGGAGCTGGCGCAAGTGCTCCGACCCGGCGGTCACTTGCGGCCCGACTCGGCGCTCCGGACCCTCCGAGAGAACGGGTTACCGGCTGAGGCCATCACGGTTGTCCCACGGACTGGCTCGGGAGCGCGTGGACGAGTCGTCTGGTACTCCTCGCTCATGGTCGATGTTGCCCGTCTGCTTCGGGCGCAGGACCGGGAGGCGGCCGCAGCGATGCACCGTGAAGCAACCAGGCTCGCCGGTCACCGAGCCGCGCGCTTCGTCGCCAACGCCCTCCTCGACTCAGGCCCTGACCCAGACCCCGCGATCGTCGACCAGACCACGGGCGGCGCTCTCACACGTCTGGCCACGCTCACCGCGTCCGCACGCGAGAAGCACCTCGCCGACCTGGGGGTCGAGACCTTCCTCGGGCGAGTGGCCGACGTGTCC
>CAZTVJ010000400.1:0-3967 GCA_964616935.1 uncultured Acidimicrobiales bacterium
CCTGCGCGACCGGCTCGTGCCGATCAACCGTCGGTACCCGCTGGCGCAGCTCATGAGCGCATGTGCCGACTACCTCCGTGCCAGGCACCGGCGCCTGTCGTTCGAGTGGGCCATGATCGACGGGACCAACGACCGCGACGCCGACGCCGACCGGCTTGGCGAGCTCTGCCGAGGCCTGCCCCTGGCCGCGCACGTGAACCTCATCCCGCTCAACCCGACGCCGGGCTGGCCGACCGTGGGCAGCCCGCCGGCCAGGATCCGGGCGTTCCGCGACCGGCTCACCGCCGCGGGGGTCAACGCCACCATCCGGCGGAACCGAGGAACCGACATCGACGCCGCGTGCGGCCAGCTGGCCGCCGGTCACCCCGTCCTGCTGCGTCGCCGCGACAAAGCCGAGGTCCGTTGACGGCCGGCCGGCGCTGGTGTGGTACACCACGATCCCGACCACCGGGCCGCCGGCCCGAACGCGACCGGGGGGCTCCATGCCGGCGCAACGCCGAACCTTGAACCGATCGGCGGCGACCCGGCGAGTGGCGGGCGCGGGATCGGACTGGTGCTGGTGCGGCAACCGGGCCGTGGCCCGCTGCACCGGCTGCAACGCGCTGGTCTGCGAACGCCACCGCCTGCAGGACGGCCTTCCCCCACCCGAGCTCGTCCACCACGCCGGCAACCAGAACGGCTGGCCCGCGTGGCCGTACCTCGCCGAGGAAGCGTGGCACGACACCGTGGTCGACAGCGGTTGGCTCGGCGACTCGTTGGCCGAGCAGCTGTTCGTGGGCGGCTATGCCGCTCGGGGCGATCTGGCCCGCTGTCGCGCCTGCCGGACGAAGGCCGGCCTCGAGCTGATCGCCGCATGGCAGAGCACCGAGCCCCCGGCGGACCTGTGGGACCGGGCCCAATGGCTGATGGCACAGGGCTTCGACCCCGCACGAGTCGTCAGCACCGTCGACGTCGGTCAGCCCGCGCTGGCGGTGAAGCGGTTCCTGCGTGCGACGAAGGCGGACCGCGCGCCCGATTCACTGACCGTCCTGTGGCACCGGGATCGCCACGGCCAAGCCGTCCCTATCGCCCGTGCCTCGGGGTGGTCGCTGCCTGAAGCCGCCACCGTGCCGGCCAGTTCGGACGACGGAGCGACGGCCGCCCACCTGTTCGTCACCGCCGACGGCGAGACGTACGTCTACGTCGGCGACACGGACGCGAGCGTCGGCCGAGTGCAGACGTCAGAACGTCGTCGGGGCATCGAGTACAAGCGGCTGGGCGACGACCGTTGGGATCCCGGCCGCCTTGCCCTCCTCGCTTTCACCCTGAACGGCAGCGGCCAGCCGTGAGCCTCACGAGCAGGGGTCGGACCCTCGGCGCAGGCTCACCGCGCCGCCGAGGTAGTTGACCTCGTCGGCCCGCAGGAGCAGCTCGCCCTGCGCCCAGACCGGTTCGGGACGATCGAAGCAGACTGCCGTGACGCCCCCGACGGGCGGGTAACGGCCGACCAGGCGCCACCCCTCGGCCTGGGCCCGCTGGATGGCCGGCGCCAGGTCGCTCGAGTCACGCTGCACCGGGCTCTCCCGGTACAGGTCGGGGTTCGAGTCGTCGCACGACCCGCGACCGTCGCCCGCTCGGTCGGTTCCTACGATGTCCTCGAGCGGTACGGAGGCAAGCAGCTCGATGTCCGAGTCCTGCACCCAGCCGCAGTCGTCGCCGATCCCCCCCGGCGAGCTCGACTCCTGCACCAGCAGCACGATCGGCAGGATCGTCGTCAGCCCGATGGCGGCAAGCACCGCGATGGCGACGGCCCGCTTCGTCCCGGTCCGCATCTACGCGTACTTCGGGTTGGCGACGTCCAGCTTGTCCTGGACGGTGGCGCGCACGACATCGCGCACCTCCTCGTAGCGGTCGTCGAGGGCCCCCGAACGGATGCTGGCGGCCAGCTCCGCCTCGGTGGCCACGCCGAGCTCGGCCAGGCGCTCGGCGAGCGCCGCGGCCTGCCCCTCGCCGAGGGCCAGCTCGCGCTCGACCATCGCCAGGACGTTGATCGCGACCCGCGCGTGGAACTGAAGACGTCCCTCGGTCTGGGTCAGGACGTCTCGCTCGAGCCACTCGCGCACGGCTTCGAGCAGCTGCTCCGCCGAGGGTGCATCATGCGGCGGGAGGCTCATGGCAGCAGCAGCAGCAGGTCGTGCTCGTTCTCACAGACCCGCCGCCCGATGGCCGCGAGCTCGTGCGACCTCGACATGCCGGACAGGTGAGCGTTGGCCTGCATGATGCACATGATCCCCCACTTGAGGGTGCCGAGCGTCTCCCACCACCGCACGACCTCGGCATCCACCTCGGTCCCCGAGGCCTCGGCGTAGGCATCGAAGAGCTCCTGATAAGCCCCGATCCCGGCGACCGGCGACGCGCCTCCGAACCGCCACGCCTTCACGCACAGCCAGCCGAGGTCCTCCATCGGATCGCCCAGGTGTGCGAGCTCCCAGTCGAGCACTGCCAGGAGGCCTTCCGGTCCCACGATCACGTTGCCCAGCCGGAAGTCGCCGTGCACCACGCACGTGCGCACCGAGGGCGGGCGGTTGGCCTCCAGCCAGCGAAACGCCAGCTCGAACGCAGGGTGGGGCTCCCCCACGAGGTCGAGCACCTCCCTGTACTGCTGGACCTGGTCAGGGTGCAAGAGCCCGGCGACGGCGGACGTGGGCACGGCGTGCAGCCTGGCGAGGGCTCGACCCGCCTGCGCAGCGAACGCGAGGCGGGCTGGCGCGAAGGTGTCGTCTCGCAAGATCTTGCGGGCGATCGTCTCGCCTTCGATGCGCTCGGACACGATGAACGAGGCGCCCAGCACCGAAGGGTCCGTGGAGGCGGCGATGACCTCGGCCACCGGAACCCCGGCGGCGCGGGCCGCCTTCAGCACAGCCGCCTCTACGGACATGTCGCGATCGCTGCCCGGACGTTGGCGCTGGAGGATGAGCGGCCTCGTCGTCGACCCCGGTCCTGCGGCGGTGAACGACCAGGTCTCACGGGACGCACCGCCCGAGAGCCGCATCAGGTCGTGCACGTCGTCGGCGGCGAGCACGGCGCGCAGGCGCTCGGCCAGGTCCTCGGCCACCGGCGTCAGCAGACGGCTCGGACGTACGGGGTCGGGTTCACGGCTCGGCCCCCACCGGGGTGGACCTCGAAGTGCAGGTGCACCGTGCCCCGCGCGTTGCCGGTATCGCCCATGTAGCCGATCACGGTGCCGGCGCCGACCGCGCCGGACGCTCCGAAGCTGTTGAGGTGCGCGTAGTAGTAGCTGTAGCCGTTGGCGCCCCGCAGCCAAACAGCGTTGCCCCCAAGGCGGTTCGTCGACGGCTGGGCCGTGCCGGCCACGGCGGCGGCGAGCGGGGTGCCCCGCGAGCCCAGCATGTCGACGCCCTCGTGGCGACGCCCACCGGAGCGAGCAGCACCCCACGTGTCGACGAATGCGCTCGGTCCGGCCACGGGACACACCATGCCACCGGTTGCCGGCGGGGCGGCCGGGCGGGCCGCAGGGGCGCCGCCGGCACGGGCGCCCCGAGGTGCCACGGCCACACCGCGCGCTGCTTCGGCGGCGGCTGCGGCCTGCTCGCGCTTCAGCGCCTCCGCCCGGCGAGCATCGAGGATGCGCCGCACGGCGGCGTCGGATTGGCGGTCCTTTTCGGCGATCTGCAGCTCGACGATGCGTCCATCGAGCTGCTTGCGAGCGGCATCGAGCGCGGCCAGGGTCTTCTCCGAGCGCTTCTTGGTGCTGGCCAGCCGCTTGTTCTGGCTCTCGAGGTCTTCCCCCACCCGCTGGAACTCGTCGATGGCGTCGTTGGACCCCAGTGCGAACAGCCGAAGCATGGCGTCGGCGCGGACCTGCGCGCTCAGGTCTGTGTTCGAGAGCGCCAGCGGGATCGAGGTGACGTCGCCGCGGGTGTAGCGCTGAAGGGCCAGCTCCTGAAGGTCGCTGCGTATCGAGCCG
>CAZTVJ010000401.1:0-5218 GCA_964616935.1 uncultured Acidimicrobiales bacterium
ACCGTCGCCGTCGCCGTGGCGGGGGCTCGTGTTGCCCTGGCGGCGATGGACGACCGCCCCGTGCGGGCCGGCGCGACCGAGGCCGCGCTCGCTGCCGGCGCCCCGATCGACGAGGCGGCCCGCGTCGCCGACGAGGGCACGGACCCGAGCGGCGATCTGCGGGCCTCGGCCGGCTACCGGCGCCACCTGGCGCGGGTCCTCACCGCCGACGCCCTCGCCGAGGCCTCCCACGGCTGAGTCGGCAGTGTCCTGGCTGTGTGCTCGGCCGCGCCTGGAGCTCATTGGATGGATTCTGCATGGCGCCGAGGCCGCACCAGCACAGGATCGGTGTGACGGTGGACGTCAGTGTGGCGGATCAGGTCGGAGTCAGAGCGGGGAGCACGGCCGGCTCGCGTGGCCCATCGACCGCCTTGGCAGCAGCGCTGCGATACTCCCCACCTATGGACCAGCGGCCATCTGTGGCATGGATCGAGACGATCGCCGAGGCTGACGCCCAAGGTTTGCTGGGCGAGCTGTACGAGCGCGAGCGGGACAAGCAGCACCACCTCGTCGACAACATCCTCAAGGTCCACAGCCTGCACCCGGAGACCCTTCGCGCTCACCTGGACCTCTACCGCACCGTGATGTACGGACGCTCGGGCATCAGCCGGATCGAGCGCGAGATGATCGGCGTCGCGGTCTCGGCCATCAACGAGTGCCACTACTGAATCGCGCATCACGCGGCCGGTCTGGTCCGCCTCACCAACGATCCGGCTCTCGCGTCGGCGCTCGCACGAGACCACCCGACGGCCAACGTGACGCCTCGCCAGCACGCCATGTTGGACTACGCGGCGAAGCTCACCCGCTCTCCTGGCTCGATGCGCCAGACCGATGTTGCTGCGTTGCGAACCCATGGGCTGAGCGATCGCGACATCCTCGACGTGAACCAGGTGGCGGCGTACTTCGCCTATGTGAACCGGGTCGCCGACGGGCTCGGCGTCGCGACCGACGACTACGCCGATCGAGGGCTGGCGGCGATCGAGGCGTCGCAGGACGACTGCGCAGCGTCGTGACGAAGGCGGCCAGCTGCCCGCTTGCGTGTGAAGAGCCGTCGTCCCCACGCCCTCGGCCCCTCCCGGAGCGCGACGCGTGCGGCACCGAGCACCGAACGCCGTCACCCTGCCGCTGGGACCTTGGTCTCTAGCAATGCGGCTGGGGCGAGCAGAAGACGGGGGCCCCGGACGATGAAGGAGCGTTGAGATGAAGGCAGCAGTCGTCCACGAGTTCGGTGCGCCCTTGAGCATCGACGAGGTTGTTGTTCCGACGCCCGGTCCCGACGAGGTGCTGGTGAAGGTCGAGACGTCTGGTCTCTGTCACACGGACATCCATGCCGCGCACGGGGACTGGCCGGTGAAGCCGAGTCCGCCGTTCATCCCAGGTCATGAGGGCGTTGGGATCATCGAGCGAGTCGGCGCCGCAGTCACGCGTGTTGTCGAGGGTGACCGGGTCGCGGTGCCATGGTTGGGTTGGGCGTGCGGCGAGTGCGAGCATTGCACGACGGGTTGGGAGACGTTGTGCGTGCACCAGCGCAACACCGGCTACTCCGTCGACGGTGGCTACGCGGAGTACGTGCTCGGGTCTGGGGCCCATGTGGCCAAGGTGCCGGCAGGGATCGATCCACTCGACGCGGCCCCTTTGACCTGTGCCGGCGTGACGACCTACAAGGCGGTCAAGGTTGCCGGGACGCGGTCGTCGGACCTCGTGGCGATCTTCGGTGTCGGAGGCCTCGGGCACCTCGCGCTGCAGTACGCCCGCATCGCCGGTGCGTCGGTCGTGGCGGTCGACGTCGTCGACGAGAAGTTGCAGATGGCCAGGGACCTCGGCGCGGAGTACACGGTCAATGCGTCCTTGGAGGATCCCGCCGAGTTCATCCAGGGGCTGGGTGGGGCCGACGCAGCGATCGCTCTGGCTGCAGCTCCGAAGCCGTTCGAGCAGGCGTTCCGGTCGCTGCGACGCGGCGGTCGGGTCGTGTTCGTCGGCCTCCCGGCGGAGAACCGCATCAGCCTGCCCATCTTCGAAACGGTGCTCCAAGGCATCACGGTCACGGGCTCCATCGTTGGTACCCGGGTCGACTTGGCCGAGACCTTCGAGCTCCACGCCGGCGGGCACACCCGAGTCATCCGCGAGACGCGGCGCCTGGAGCAAGTCAACGAGGCGTTCACCGAGGTCCTGGACGGCAGGGCACCTGCCCGACTGGTCTTCGACCTTCGCTGAGGAGGCACTCCGCCGCACCCTGCCGGACCAAGGTCCCTGACCTGCTGGTAGGCCCGTCAGTGCCCTGAGCCGGGTGCTGCAGCCACCTCACCAGCCTGGAAGAGCCCGAGCGCCCCCTTGCCGACGTTGGCGAACTTGTGGGTGACGATGGGGTAGAGCCCGGCTTCGGCGAAGGTGAACTCCACGAAGCCGCCCTGGGCTGGCTGGAGATCCAGTGCTTGGGAGCCGCCTCTGCGGTCGTCGGGGCGAAGGGCATAGCTGCCCTCTTTGTAGACAGTGTCGAACACGGTGCCGACGATGTGGAACGAGGAGTTCTCGGATGGACCGGCGTCGAGCACCCACGTCCGGACTCGTTCGCCGGGCTCCACTCGGATGGGCCGGTGCAAGTACTGGTTGACGTAGCCGTTGAAGACCACGGCATCCCACGCCTCGTGCTGCATCTTGGCCAGATCCCCTGGTCCGTCGTGCGGCCCCGTGTACAGCTCGGACTGGACCAGCACGAATTCGTGGTCGACCGGTGTCAGGTTCGGCGGGTCGATGATGATGGCGCCATACATGCCGTTGCCGATGTGGTGGAGCGCGGGCGGTGTGCCGCAGTGGTACATGAAGATGCCGGCGTAGTCGGCTCGGTACTGGTAGACGAGGGACTCGCCCGGCTGGATGGTGCGCATCTCGTCGTTCCAGGCCACCTTGCTGGCGTGGAAGTCGATGGAGTGGCCCATCTTGCCGTCATTGACCAGCGTGACGGTGAAGACGTCGCCCACGTTGCCTCGCAACGTTGGGCCGGGAACCTGATCATCGAACGTCCACAGTTGCTGGGTGACGCCCGGTGCGACCTCGATGATCGTTTCCGTGGCGTGCATGGTCAGGGTGTGCTCGGTCCCGCTCGGGGCCGGCCTCAGGGTGGGGTCGAACGGTGCCCAGTCGGCGCCGGGTTCGGCGGCGAAGTCGATGGATGCCCCGGTCGCTGAGGCGGGGGCCTGCCCCGCGGCGGCAGTTGTGGGGGACGCACCGGCGACGGTCAGCTCGAGCACCATGCCTGCTTCCCGGTGGCCGGGCACGGTGCACCAGGCCAGGCCCTGTTGCTCGATCACGCCGAGGTCGACCTCTTGGGTCTCGCCGGGGTCGAGCATGCGGGTACCGCGCGTGCCGTCCAGCTTCACGTCGTGGGGCATGGCGCCGCCGTTGGTCACGGTGAGCAGCACCGGTCGACCGGCCTCGACCTCCAGGGTCGGTGGGCGCACGAAGAACTCGCCCAGCTCGACGCTCAGCTCCTGGGGCGGACCGCTAACCGGGACTACCGTCCCCGTCTCGTCCGCACCATCCGGCAAGAAGAGGCCGATCATGGCGAACACCAGCGCGACCACGGCCACAGCGGCGACGGCGGCCCACCACCCGCCATCGCCCCCTCCTCGGCGGCCCTCCACAGAGACGTCACTGTCTTGTCCACTGCGTGGGGGAGACTCGAGCGCGCTCATCTCGCCTCCGGTCGTCGGCGTCCTGCGTCCATCCTCCGGTCGGTCGACGCGATGGCAAGGGACCTTGGTCCCCTCCGCTGGGCGGTCCTCACCGCTTCGACGCAGCACCCGAAGCAGAGCACCGCGAGGAGGTGCGTGGGTATGTGGGGGAGGCGAAGGACCTCCGGCCGTCGAGAGCGAAGTTCACCGGCCGAACGATGGGCGGTTCGCCGGGCAGAAGTGCTCGACGTCGACGAATGCCGAAGATCCCTACGAGGCTGAGCTCGACCGACGCGGCAGCGGTCGACAGCGACACGCCTCGAGCGGGACCTTCGATCCTGGCCACCGTTTGAACTGACGCCCAGAGTCCAGGCTTGTGAGACTGGACGTCACCCGCCGGTCGGGACGTCGCCCCGCCCGCTCTGGGCTCCGTCGCCGGTCGGGTGAAGGGTCTCGAGTTCGCCGTGCAGACAGCCGCGGCGGCCTTCGCGTCGCCGGTGCTTGTCCAGCTCGGTGTCCCCATGGTGAGCGAGGTCGGCACGACGTGGGCGTGAAGCACCAGATGGCGACCGCGGAGGATGTGCACCTCCGCTCGCAGGCGGTGGCGCTGGCAGGCGGTGGCGCTGCCCGGCGAGCACGGCGGGTGGGGGCTGACGGCCGAGCCGGCACTGCTGGGTGTGCTCGTTGCTCCATCAAAGAGCTACCTTTCGATCAAGAGGACCATCGGGATGCGAGAGATGCCATGACGGTCGTTGTCGTTGGAGCAGGCCTGGCCGGACTGGCCGCCGCTCGCCGGCTGTCGCAGGGCGGCGTCGACGTCCGCGTGGTGGAGGCGCGAGACCGGGTCGGGGGTCGGGTGCTCAATCACACCTTCGACGACGGGACGGTGGTCGAGGTCGGCGGTCAGTGGGTCGGGCCGACGCAGCACCACGTCCTACAGTTGATCGCAGATCTCGGCCTCGAGCTGTTCGACACCTACGACACCGGCGAGTACATGGTGTCGCTCGGAGGTCAGGTGAAGCGGTTCAAGGGTGACACCTTCGGGCTCGCCCCCCACGTCCTCGTCGAGGTGGGCATCGCGCAGAAGCGGCTGGAGTCCATGGCCGCCAAGGTGCCCCTCGACGCGCCGTGGAATGCACCACAGGCAGCGAAGTGGGACGCGCAGACCCTGGAGACGTGGCTGCGGCGCAATCTCCGCTTCGAGCGATCCCGTGACTTCTGGCGGGCGATCACCGCCGCGATCTTCAGTGCCGAAGCCACCGAGATGTCGCTCCTGCACTTCCTCTTCTACTGCCACTCGGGAGGGATGCTCGATCGGCTGATGGGCACCGCCAACGGTGCTCAGGAGAAGCGCATCGTCGGTGGATCACAGCGCATCGCCCAGGTGATGGCCGAACAGCTCGGCGACGTGGTGATGCTCAACGAACCCGTCCGGTCCATCGATCAGACCGGTCCGCAAGTGGTGGTCACCACCGCCACACAGACGCTCGAAGCCGACGCGATCATCG
>CAZTVJ010000402.1:0-2220 GCA_964616935.1 uncultured Acidimicrobiales bacterium
TCCTGGAACTCGTCGACGAAGAGGTGGCGAAATCGCCAGCGCTGAGCGTCGGCAAAGGCTCGGTCCCGGAGCATCTCCCGCGTGCAGAGCTCGAGGAGGTCGTCGAAGTCGACGACGCGCCGGCGGCGCTTCACCTCGGTGTAGTCGGTGAAGAGCTGGCCGATCATCTCCGGCGGCAGGGGCGGCCGGCGGCCGTGACGGGGTGCCTCGGTCGCATACCGATCCGCGGAGAGGAGCCGGGCACGAGCCCAGTCGATCTCCGCGGCCACGTCCTCGGGTCGCACCGCTCGGCCGTGCGCGGCGCCGGGAAGCGCATCGACGAGCGGCCCGAGCAGGCGCTCCTTGTCGGCCATGAGGTCGAGGCGGGGCTGGCGGCTGTCCGCCCAGCGTTGGGCCAGGACCGACCAGGCGATGCCGTGGAAGGTGCCCGCGGTCGGACGGTCTCGGAGCCCGAGCCGAGCCAGGCGTCGCTGCAGCTCGCCCGCTGCTCGCCGGGTGAAGGTGAGGACGAGGACGTGGCGAGCATCGGCGGTGCCATCGGCCGTGCGCCGAGCGATGCGGTGGGTCAGGACACGGGTCTTGCCGGAGCCGGCCGGGGCGAGGATGGCGAGCGGCGCGTCGTCGGTCGTGACGGCGTGCCGCTGCTCCGGATCGAGCCCCTCGAGCAGGCCGGCGACGTCCACCCCGGCAGTGTGGCACCGCTGCCGGGGACCCGGCGCGCCGTCGTCCGGCGCGGCCATGCGGGATGCCGACCTCGGTAGTTTGACCCGCCATGATCGACGTCGCGCCCGAGCGGTTCGAGGAGCTGGTCGCCGAGGCACTCGACAGCATCCCGCCGGGCCTCGGCCGGCTCATGGAGAACGTCGCGGTGTTCGTCGAGGATCGATCTCAGATCGCGAACCTGCTCGGCCTCTACGAGGGGGTGCCGCTCACCAACCGGAACAACGCCTATGGCTACTCATCGGGCACGTTTCCGATGCCGGACCGCATCACGATCTACCGCGTGCCGATCTGCGGCATCTCGTCCTCGGAGGCTGCGGTCGTCGAGCAGGTCCGGGTGACGGTGATCCATGAGGTCGCCCACCACTTCGGGATCGACGACGCCCGCCTCGACGAGCTCGGGTGGGCATGACCAGGCACGTTGGATCTCGCACGCACATCGGCGGTGCGTTTACGCTCTGGCCATGACCTACCCGCGCAAGCTGCTGAGCCAGAACGAGGTCGTCATGGTCGACCTGAAACCGCATTGGCTCTTCTTCCTCGGTCCCGCCGTCGCGGTGATCGCGGCGCTGATCGGGTCCATCATCGTCATTGCGGCATGGGACTCGGCCATCCTCAACTGGTTCATCGCCATCGGCACGCTCGTGGCCGCCTGTTGGATCGTGGGCCGATTCATCCGGTGGCGGAGCACCTACTTCGTGGTGACCGACGACAAGGTGATCTACCGCTCAGGTGTGTTCAAGAAGCGGGCGACGCAGATCCCGCTCGAGCGGGTGAACAGCGTGAACTTCGACCAGAACATCATCGAGCGCATGGTCGGCGCCGGCGACGTGTCCATCGAGTCGGGTGGGATGGCGGGCCCGGCGCAGTTCACCGATGTGCGCCAACCCGACAAGGTGCAGGTGGTCATCCATGACGCCATCGAGCAGAACGCCACCGGGTTGAGCCGCTCCGCAGGCGAGATGCCCATGCGCCCGGCTGCGATGGCTGCTCCCACGGTCACCACGCCGATGCCGCCGCCTCCCCCGGCGGATGTCACCGGCCAGCTCGAGAAGCTGGAGGGGCTCTTGCAGCGGGGCACCATCACCCAGGAGGAGTTCGAGGTGCAGAAGCAGAAGCTCCTCGGCCCGTAGCGATCCCGGTGCGGGTCGTCAGCCTGGTTCCATCGGTCACGGAGACGCTGCTGGCCTGGGGGATCGAGCCGGTCGCGGTGACCCGTTTCTGCGAGCAGCCCCGGTTGCGCGCGGTCGGCGGCACGAAGGACCCCGATGTGGGGGCCATCCTCGAGCTGGCGCCGGACCTGGTGATCGTGAACGACGAGGAGAACCGTCGCCAGGATGCTGATGCGCTGGTGGCCGGAGGTGCGACGCTGCACGTGACCCACGTCGCGTCGGTGACCGATGTGGAGCCGTGCCTGGTGGCGCTGGCGGCCGCGCTCGGCCTTCCTCACGTGCTCGGCCCCGACCCCACCCCGCCAGCGGCGCTCTCCCGAGGAATCCA